>JBAVPI010001015.1:0-2947 GCA_049692915.1 Pyrinomonadaceae bacterium | reverse complement strand
TCCCTTCGATGTCGAGATTTTTTTGCCTTGCCTGTTCCGCGAAGTACGTCGCGCCGACGAGTCCCTGCTCCTCGCCCGCGACGGCCATGAAGACTATCGTCGCATCAAATCGCCGCTTCGACATCACGCGCGCCATCTCCAACACGGCGGCCACGCCCGAAGCGTCGTCGTTCGCGCCCGGCGCATCGCACACGGCGTCCGTCGGGCTGGTGCACATCGAATCGTAGTGGCCGCTGACGACATAGGTGCGCCCCTCCGACTCCGTCTGTGTGCCGCGCAAAGTGGCGACGACGTTCGACAGCTTTGTCGCGTGTGCGACCCGCTGAAAGCGTCCGGGCTGTTGCTCGAACGTCTGCAACTCGACGCGCAGACGCCCGCCCGCATCCTTCCCCGCGTTCTGAAATTCGCGGTAGAGCCAATCGCGCGCCGCGCCGATGCCGCGCGCCGGATTGTCTTGCTCCGAGAGCGTGTTGCGCGTGCCGAAGGAGACGAGTTTCCTGATCGTGCGCTCGACGTTGCGCGCATCTATCTCTGCAATCATCCGCGCGATCTCCGGGTCGCGCCGGCCCGTGCCGCCCGCTCCGCGAGCCTCACGCTTGACCGCGCCGCTCCTTTGCGCAAAGGAGGCGGGCGCGAGCGCCGACGCGACGGCGACGAGCAGAAAGAGAGCGAGTGGGGCGCGGAAAGATGTGCCGCTTCTGTACATAGATGCTCCGTTCGATTCGAGTTGGATGTTGAATTTGAACGGCGCTAACTTAACGCGAACACGACGGGAGAGGCAATGGTTTCTCTGCGCCTACAGGTCTTTGCGCAAACAATATTTCAAGCACAGACGCACAGGCGCAAAGACATCGGCGCGAATAAAGCGGCGCGCATGGCGTCGCCGATCTCAAGCCTGCCCGCCGCGCTCGCGTTGCACGAGGATGCGGCGCAGAATTTTTCCCGAAGGCGATTTCGGAATCCCCTCGACGAACTCGACCTTGCGAATCTTCTTGTGCGGCGAGACGTGCCCGGCCACAAACTCCATGATTTCACTCTCGGATATTTCCGCGCAACGCACAAGAAAAGCTTTCGGGATTTCGCCCGCGTCGTCGTCGGGACTGGGGATGACCGCCGCGTCGGCGATGGCCGGATGCGTCAGCAAGAGCGATTCGAGTTCGGCGGGCGCGACCTGAAAACCCTTGTACTTGATGAGTTCCTTGGCGCGATCCACGATGAAGAAAAAGCCGTCAGAATCGGCGTAACCGATGTCTCCCGTGTGCAGCCAGCCCTCGGAGTCAATGGTGCGCGCCGTCTCTTCGGGACGGTTCAGATAGCCCTTCATCACCTGCGGCCCGCGCACGCAGATTTCGCCCTCAGCGTCGTGGCCGAGTTCCGCGCCCGTCTCGATGTCAACGAGCTTACATTCCATCCCCGGCACGCACACGCCGACCGAGCCGGGTTTATTTTGTTCCGGTTCCGGCGGAATCATGTGCGTCGCCGGACTCATCTCCGTCATGCCGTAACCCTGTTTGACGTGACACTTGAGACGCGCGCCGCACTCGTTTGCCAGTTGCGCGCCGAGCGGCGCGGCGGCGGAAAAGAGCGTCTTCACGCTCGACAGATCGTATTCGTCCACGACCGGATTCTTCGCGAGCGCCAGCACGAGCGGCGGGACGACGTGCGCCATCGTCACCCGATGATCCTGCATCAGTCCGAGCACGTGTTCGAGGTCAAAGCGCGGCACGGTGATGATCGTCGCGCCCATGTAGAGGCCGAAGTTCATGATGACCTGCATGCCGTAAATGTGAAAAAGCGGCAGCACGCAGACGAGCGTGTCGTCGCCTCCGGCATGACCTGTCCCCTCGATTTGCAGGAGGTTGGCGACCAGATTGCGATGCGTCAGCATCACGCCCTTCGCCATGCCCGTCGTGCCGCTCGAATAAGGAAGCGCGACGACATCTTCACCCGAATTGATGCTGACGGCGGGCACTGCGTCTGCGTCGTCCGCGAGTAGTGAAGCGAACGAGGTCGCGCCCACAGCTTCGTTTTTCGTCAAGTTCTCCGGCTCGCCGATGACGAAAATTTCGCGGACGCGGCTTTGCGCGGCGGCTTCCCTCGCCTTCTCCAGCAACTCCGGCACGGTGACGAGATACGCGGCCTGCGAGTCGTTCAACTGTTTCTCAACGTCCTCGACGATGCAGAGCGGGTTGAGCGTCGTCACCGTCCCGCCGAGCGTGGCGACCGAGTGGAAGGCGACGGCGTATTCCGGCACGTTCGGGCTGAAGATGGCGAGCACATCTCCTTTCTTGAAGCCGCGCGCCGAGAGTCCCGACGCCGCGCGCCGTATTGCTTCGATCAACTCCGCGTAGGTATATGAGCGCCCGCCCGTGCTGTCAACGAGCGCCCGTTTGTCCGGCCAACGCCCCGCGTTCTGAAAGACAAACTCCGTCAGAGAAACGTCCGGTATTGAAATGTCGGGATAGGGGCTGCGAAAGATCATCGGACTCTCCTTCATTCGACGAGCCGTGGTTGCCGCCTTGATGTATGACGCGAAGACGCGAACGTGTGTGAGTGCGTCTTGGACTACTTTAACCCCAAGAGACGGATGCTCTCATATCTCTAAGAGACGAATCTCTAAGAGACGAAAGCCCTCATATCCGTTCAAGCTTCCGCCTCATAAACGTTCGGGTAGTGTTCAGCGGATGCGGTAGGAACGGCCTTTGACGACGACGATGATTTCGCCGCCGAGTTGTTCGGCGATGCGGCCCAGTTCGGGAACGTCTGCGATGAGGGCGCGGTATGATTCGGTGTCGCGGCGGACGCCGGTTGTCGGCATCGTCGGTTTGTAGTTCACGTCCACCCACGCGCCACCCTCACGGCGAAAACGATGCCCGCCGACGCCGCGCGTCTCGTCATCCTCCTTCGCTGAAGAATCTTTAGCTTTATCGTCGCGCGTCGTCTCTTC
>JBAVPI010001014.1:0-4987 GCA_049692915.1 Pyrinomonadaceae bacterium | reverse complement strand
GCGCGGCAGCAGCAGCATCTCCGCCGCGCGCTTCTGGTTGCCGCCGGCCTGCGTGCGTGCTTTCAAGAGCCACTGCCGCTCCTGCTGCGCCATCAATTCGTTGAGGTCAATGCCGCCTTCGGGAATCGGCTGGTCGAGAGACGGGCGGGGCGTCGTCTCCGACGACGAAGCCTCTGCGTGGCCGCCGTCGGGCGCGACGATGCCGCCGGACACCTCCGACGGCAGATGTTCGAGTCGAATCTCCGTCTCGTGTTTGCCTGACAGCAGCGCCGCACGAATCATGGCCTTCTTGAGTTGCCGGACGTTGCCCGGCCATGCGTAAGACTGCAAGGCGCGCATCACTTCTTCGCTGATATTTTTCAGCGGGAGATTGTTTGTGCCGCAGAAGTATTCGAGCCAGTACCGTGCGATGAGAGAGATGTCCTCGCGCCGCTCGCGCAGAGGGGGCAGGTCAATGATGATGTCGTTGAGCCTGTGCAACAGGTCTTCGCGGAACGCACCGGAGCGCACGGCCTCGTGCGGGTCGCGATTCGTCGCGGCCAGCACACGCACGTTCACCGCAAACTCGCGCGCGCCGCCGAGCCGACGTACTTTCTGCTCGCCGAGCACGCGCAACAGTTTCGCCTGAAGCGACGGACGCATCTCGCCGATCTCGTCGAGAAAGAGCGTGCCGCTCTCGGCCTGCTCGAAGAGTCCTTCCTTGCGCGACTTCGCATCGGTGAACGCGCCCTTCTCATAGCCGAATAGCTCCGACTCCATCAAGGTGTCTGTGATGGCGGCGCAGTTGATCGGGATGAACGGCTGCGAGCGACGCCCGCTCTGTTCGTGGATGGCCCGCGCGACCATCTCCTTGCCCGTGCCCGTCTCGCCCGTAATCAAAACGGGCACGTCATACTCGGCAACCACTTCCACCTGTTTGAGGATGCGCGTCATCACGGGCGAGACGGCGAGGATGTTCGTCGTAGCGTTTTTTTTCCGGGTCGCCGTCGAACCGCTCTCGCCCTTTTTAAACTGAACCATGCCCTCGGCGGCGCGCAGAACCTTCTCCAGTTCACCCTCGCCGAACGGCTTGGAGAGGTACATGTTAGCGCCGAAGTTCATCGCCCGCACCGCGTCGAGGTTCTCGCTGTGGCCCGTCACGACGATGATCATGGCAGAGGGATGGAGCCGCTTGATGTGTGGAATCAACTCGATGCCGTTCATGCTGCCCGGCATGCGCACGTCTGTGACGACGATCTCGACCTCTTCCTCTTCAAGAATCAATACGGCATCGTCGGCGTTCGCCGCCACAGAGACTTCGTAGCCCTCTTCGCTCGCTACTTCGAGGTAGAGGCGACGAAGCGTTTCCTCGTCTTCGACAAAGAGAACTCGTGTCGTCATGTTCGTATCAGGCGGCGAGTCGTGAGGTGTCGTGCATCACGACTGAACTGTTTAAGCTAAGGTTTCTGCAACGTATGTTAGCCGATGCGCTTGTGGAAGACAAAGCGCTGCGTCCCGGCGCACTCTCGGCACGGATGTGACCGCCCGATTACGTGACGATATGGTAGATCATCGCGAGGCCAAGCGTGTGAGAGCAAAACTCATCCTCAGACAAAAGCGGAAGTTCGCAAGCGGCGATGCCGGATTTGTGACGGAGACGCTCCCCATCCGACAACGCGATGAGGAAGCTCAGACGGCACGCGCCCTCAAATGTCCTCTCCAATTGGGCGTCGGGTTCCCGTGGCGAGGCGATTGGATTTGATTTTGTAGAGCGTCGTCTGAAAAGATTTGCTCAGCCTTGAAAGTAAGCAAGCGTCGTTCCGCATATTGCAGACGCGACGTGAAGAGATTGCGGGGAAAAAACGCACGACCGCGTCGCCGGACGTGTCGGAAAATTGACACGCGGCGCGCGGCGCGCACATGCGAGGAGTGTGCTTATGTTTCGAGCATCAAAGCATGCTCACCATTCTCTCTTCGCGTGTGAGTTGAGAAGAGAGAACGGAGAGGGTGTAGTTTATCTGCCGTGCGTGTGGCCGGACGAGAGCGCGCGATTCGTGCCTCTGGCGAACATGCCGCCCGGCGTGCGCCGCGCGAGACTCCGATTATTTTCATCCTCAGAAACTTCGGCTCGCTCCAGTACGCTGTGGATGTTGTCGCGCGTCCACGGCTTGGTGATAAAAGTATTGACGACGCCGGAGCCGATTTCGGCGATCACGCTTCCCATCAGCGAACTCCCCGTCAACAGCACGCGGTAATTCTGTGCGGGGCCGGCGGCGACTTCGCGTAGGAAATCCGTGCCGCAAGAGCCGGGCATGATCTGATCGCTGATGATGATGTCGGCGGGGCGCTCGGCCAACATGCGCCGCGCCTCTTCGGGCGTGAGCGCGACGCGCACGTCGAATTCTTTGCCGAACATTTCCTCGAAGACGTTGAGGCACTCCGCGTCGTCGTCGAGATAGAGTATGGTTTTTTTCATCACGTCCTTGTTCCCGGAAGCGCCGGATTGTCGTCGCCCGACAATCGCCGTGATGACTTGAGCAACTCGTGTGCCCCGCCGATGCTTTAGATCGTGGCACGACTTTTCAAGACTCTCGCCTCATCCGCCTTCTGCGCGCACGCACGGATGACGGAACGTCGGACACCCTGAACGTCGCGGCGACGGTTTACCGTCACCGCGGAAGCTCAATTCGTTCTCCACATTTTTGTGAATACGGCCTCGCCCCGCGTCGTGCACGAACGCGTGAGAACGGCTTGCCGATGCGCGACGGGAACTAAGAGTAGATATTCATCGGGCGCGTGAGCAGAGCGACGGGGTCGTGGACGTTGAGCGCCTCGCGGACGTAGAAGGCTTCGCCCGCCGCGACGCCGATGAGCGAGCCGACGTAGCGCATGCGGTGTTCGATGACCTTGAGGAAACCCTGTTCGCTGATGCGCGTCTGCGGCTCTTGCGAGTCGGGGTTATGAAACTGCGAGGCGTGCGCCTGAATCGCGCGCATCTTATCCTCTATGAAATCCGAGATGTCCACGATGAACGACGGCGGCACGAGGCGCGAATAAGCCGAATGCGCGAGCGCAGGCATGGGGACGGCTGGCATCCCTGCTTCCTCGTCGTAGCGGCGCATGCTGGCGAGGCGGGCCGACTCTCTGACGAGTCGCGCCGTGTTGGCGTGATCCGGATGCGGGTCGTCCCAGTGCGCGGTGAGAATCACTTTGGGCCGGTGTGTGCGGATGATGCGGACGAGCGCGGTGCGCGCCTCTTCCGTGACCCAGACGTGGCCGTCGGGCTGCGCGAGGTTGAGTCGTACATCCAGCTTCATGATGCGCGCGGCTTCGGCGGCCTCCAGAGCGCGGCCCTCCGGCGTCCCGCGCGTGCCCATCTCTCCGCGCGTCACGTCGAGCACGCCCGTGCGATGACCGAGCGACTTCATCTTCAAAAGAGTTCCCGCCGCCGTTAATTCCGCGTCGTCCGGGTGCGAATAGACGGCCAGCACGTCGAGTTCGATATTCTGTTCACTCATCTTAAGTCTTCACTCTCAAGGGAAAATCAGTGGGGGCGTCCGGCTAACATCAACAAGAGTCCGGCTGCTTGCCGTTGAAGTTGAAACGGCAGCGCAGACCCTGCTCCGTCCCCGTGTCGTAGATCATGGAAAGGTTGTTGACCGTCATCTCCCAGTGGAAGCTGCGCGCGGCAAGGAGGCGCACGATCTCGGCCACCTTATCCTGCTCGATGTCGCCGTGCGCGAGTGTGATGTGCGGCATCCACATCTCAGGGTTGTAGTAGCGCGTGACGGCGCTCGGCCTCGAAGGCGCGACGGCCTGCCAGATTTCCTCGTGCAGATTTGAGAGCGCGGGGCTGCGCACGATGGGCACGTAGAGCACGGGCGAGGCGACGGTGAAGATGCCGAGACCGGCGGTGCGGATGCGGAAGGGGCGCGTCCGTGCGGCCAAATCCTGCAAGCTCCGCTCGACCCCGCACACGTCGTACTCTTCACCCACCTGATACGAGAAGTGCGGAAACGGCGTGACGTAGATGCCACGCACGTCGAACCTTTTCGCCAGCTCGTCCCAGATGGCCTCGACCCGCGTGTAGTGCGCGTCGTCAAGGAGCGAAACCACCCCGTGCATTCAATTCGCGTCCTTCAAATGAGATGTTCTCCCGAAGCGGAGCGGTAAAGGTGTAGCCCAAGCGGAGCGGCGCGGTCAAGTTTGGGCAGCCCCGCGCCGCAGGGCCGTCTCGCCGGACGTTGACCGGGGCACGCGGCGCGCTGTAGCCTTTTCCATCCCCCGAAAGAAGCGCTCGGAAAATTCCTATGAAGCTCATCGTTCTCGGATCGGGCACGTCCGTCCCGCACCCGCGCCGTGCGGCCCCGGCTCACTGGCTGGAGTGGGAGGGCGGCACGCTGCTGCTCGACATGGGCGACTCGGCCGCGCATCGCATGGCGCAAGAGGGTCTGGACTGGGCCTCGCTCGACGCCGTGTGGCTGAGCCATTTTCACCTCGACCACACGGGCGGCCTCGCGCCTTTTCTCTTCGGCACGAAGCACGCTCCGCAGACGAAAGAGCGACGCAAGCCCTTCACAATTTACGGCCCCGCCGGGACGGAAAAACTCCTGCGCCGGTTTGACGAGGCGAACAATTGCAGACTCTTCAAACAGCCCTTCCACGTCGAAGTGCGCGAGGTCGCGCCGCGCTCCCGGTTCGAGTTGGCGGGCGGCCTCGTCGCCGAAACTTTCTCGACGCCGCACACAGACGAGAGCCTCGCTCTGCGTTTGACGGACGCGGGCGGCGCATCCGTCGTCTATACCTCCGACACCGGCTACGCCGAAACGCTCGCGGAGTTTGCGCGCGGTGCTGACCTCCTGCTGACGGAGTGTTCCTTCCGCCACACGAAGCCCGTCGAGGCGCATCTCGTCCTCGCGGAAGCGATGCGCCTCGCCCGCCTCGCCGCGCCCCGCCGCGTCATGCTCACGCATCTCTATCCGGAATGGGACGGCGTTGACATCACCGT
>JBAVPI010001013.1:0-3614 GCA_049692915.1 Pyrinomonadaceae bacterium | reverse complement strand
ATCGGTCGTTCTTTGCGCGCCGTCGCCGATCTCTCGCTGCTTGGCGAGCGCACGCTGACGCTCGACTGCGACGTGCTACAGGCCGACGGCGGGACGCGCACGGCATCAATCACCGGCGCTTACGTGGCTTACGTGCTCGCCTGTCATAGCCTGCTGCGCGCGGGCAAAATCGCGCGCCTGCCGCTCAAGGGTGAGGTCGCCGCCGTCAGCGTCGGGCTGGTCGGGGGCGCGGCGCTGCTCGATCTGAAGTATGACGAAGACTCGCGCGCCGCCGTGGACATGAACGTCGTCTGCACGGGCGATGGACGCTTCATCGAAGTGCAGGGCACAGCCGAAGGCGAGCCGTTCTCGCGCACGGAGATGGACGAACTGCTCGCGCTCGCCGCCGTCGGACTCGAAACACTTTTCGCGGCGCAACGCGCGGCCATCGAGCGTGCGACCGCGTAAGACGTGCTTGGATTGGCCGTCAAGTTGGCGGGCTGGCCTGAATGCGTTTGCAATCAGCCTGTGAAAACGGGCAACATCGTCGCCGCCCGAAAGCATCTGACTGTGTGCAAGGTAAGACTGCTTTAACTTTTGCGGCACGAACGCAAAAATCTTCGGACGTTTCCTTCAACATAGAGGAGTTGAGTTCCACACATGCGACGTTTCAGCATTTCCTTCGCCTGCGCTCTGGCGCTCGTGCTCTCTGCGGTCGCCGCCGTGGCGCAGGAGACCTTTACGAGCGCCGACAACGAGTACACGCTTGAGCTTCCCAACGCCACTTGGAAACCTCTGTCGCGCGCCGACGGCGTTCATCAGCACACGGAGTTCGTCAACGGCGACCGCAGCGACGGTTTTCTGCGCATCCGCAAAGAGGTCGTAGATGCCGACTCGACGCCCTCATCGCTCGCGAGCCGTGATCAGGATTTGAAACTGCGTTACCTGCCCGGCTTCGTCGGCGGCAAAGAAGAGCCGTTCGCCGGACGCTTAAACGGCGTGACCGTCTCCTACGAGTACACGAGCGCGGGCAAGCCGATGGCAGGACGCATCTACTACCTGAAGGCCGACAGCCGCACCGTCTATACGCTCCACTTCACGGGCATGCGCGACAAGATACTCCGCCTGCGCAACAACACCGACTCCATCGCGCGCAGTTTCCAACTCAAGTAGATGGCTCGTCCAACCGCGCATGAAAAGTAGATTCGCCGACGGACTCGCCGTCGGGCCGTCGCCGATTAACGGACTCGGATGTTTCGCGACCCGCTTCTTCCCGAAGAGAGGGAAGATCGTTGAATACAGCGGCGAGAGGATTTCGCGCGGGGAAGTCGCACGGCGCAAGTCACGGCGCAAGCTGCGCATCTGCGCCATCAATCAATACTGGAGTCTCGACGGCAGCCGCGGCGGGAACGGCTCGCATTACATCAACCACTGCTGCGAGCCGAACAGCTACATCAAAATCCTCTACGGCCACATCCTCTTCATTGCCCTGCGCGACATCCATCCCGGCGACGAGATCACCTGCGATTACATCTCGACTTACCACTCGGACGGGAAAAGATGCAGCTGCAAAGCTCCCTCGTGTCGCGGAACAATCAACAAACAAGAGAAGTGACGGATGACAGGTTAAAGCAGATTCCTTCCTGCCCGTCGCCTGTCACACGTCACTTCTTTTACAATCTGGGCAGCGTGAAACTGAACTTCGAGCCGCGCCCGACTTCGGATTCGAGAGCGACCTCGCCGCCGTGTTGCTCGACGACTTCGCGGACGAAGGCGAGGCCGAGGCCCGTGGACTCTTCCTCCTTGTCGTGCCCGTCGCGCGCGACGCGATAGAATTTCTCCCAGACGCGATCAACGGACTCCGGCGGAATGCCGTAGCCTCGATCTTCGACGACGACGCGCACGGCGTCGGCTTCGAGGGCGGTCGAAAGCATGACGGAGGTGCGTTCGGGGCTGTACTTGATGGCGTTCTCGACGAGGTTGGCGACGACCTGAGTGATGAGGCTGCGGTCGGCGGCGACGGGCGGCATTTTCGTCCCGTTCGTTTCGACCAGACGAATGCGCTTGCGCTTGGCGCTTGACTGAAAGTTCGAGACGGCCTCGCGCACCACGTCGCCGAGTACGAGCGGCACCTTCAAAACTTCCTGCCTGTCCTTCTGTTCAAGCTGCGTGACGGTGAGGAAAGCGTTGATCATTCTCGACAGGCGCAGCGACTCGCTGCTGATGATGCCGAGAAACTCGCGCGCCTCCTCCGGCAGACTTTCGTCCATCGAGAGCAGTTCGGCGAAACCGTTGATGCTTGTAATCGGCGTGCGCAGTTCGTGCGACATCAAAGAGATCATGTCGCTCTTGAGCTTCTCGTACTCCTTCATGCGCGTCACGTCCGAGACGGTGACGGCAAGACAGAGCGGGCGCGTCGCGTCGCGTTGTGGCGTGTGCCGCTCGCCTTCGCCGTGTTGCCCGTTCTCGCCTTCGCCGTCTGTCACGAGGGCGATGCGGAGCGCGAGCGTCTGACTGCGTTCGGCGAAAACAATCTCACGCTCGTAAGCTTGCCCGTTTTGCAGTACGCGTCGCACGGCAATCGCCGGTTCGTCGAAGACGCCCGCGCGAAAGCGATCCAGCAGGCCGAAGAGGTCGAGCGCGCGACACTCCTTCGCGGACACGCGCGCATGTTCGAGCATCGGTTCATTGACGTAAGCGAGCGTGCCGTCGAGGTAGGCGACGGCGTGCCCCTCAAGCGAGCGGGAGAGGACGTGACCCGCGAAACTCTGCTCCGCGAGCAGGCCGCTCACCACCCCGAAGGATTCGAGCCGGTGCGCCGCGGAGGGCGCTGAATAAAAGGTTGATCGCTCGTTCGGCACGTCGAGCGCGCGCGCCTCTTCGCGTTGGAGGTTGCGCGCGAACTGAGCGCTGATGTTCGACAACAACGGTCTGTCGCCCTCGTCGAAATTTTCGCGCAGGCGCAGGAGCAGCGCGCCGACCGTGCGCTCGTCGTGACGCAAAGGCACGACGACCGTGGACGACCCTGAATTGATAATCACAGGCGGCCCCGCAGTCTCGCGCGCCGCGCCGTCTCCTTCATCAGACAGGCCGCCATCTCCTCTGTCGGATAGAGCGACGCGCGGCTCGCCCGCTTCGATATTTTTGATCGTGAGTACGCCGGATGCGACAGCGCGCTCACACATCCGCACGCCCTCGCGCCAGACGTTGTTGCGCTCGTTTGCGGAAACACCCGGCGCGGGATTGGCCGTCTGCCGGAGACGCGCCACGGGCGAGAGCGCGCCCGCTTCGTCGAAGCCGAAGACCACCGCTTCGTCGAGCGGCAGCATCGTGTCCAACAACTTCAACCCGCACCGCAGACGCTCGCTCGCCGGAGCGCCTTCGAGCGTCGAAGCGTTGAGCGCGATGCGCCGGATGCTCGCCGTCAGCGCGGCGTCAACCTTCCACAGCCGCCGCGCCTGCACAATCACACACGCGAGGGAAGCGGAGAGAAGAAGCGGCGCGAACAGGATATCGAGACGCCATAAACCGGAGACGAGAAAGCTCGCGGCGCATAGAAACGCCAGTGCGCCCGCGACGTAAGGCACAGCGCGTCGTGCGCCCATCCGCTCCACGGCGAGACCGCCGCCGATGCC
>JBAVPI010001012.1:0-4100 GCA_049692915.1 Pyrinomonadaceae bacterium | reverse complement strand
CGTCCACACGGAAGACCGCGCGGTTGTTTTCAGTGAATGGTCGGCGCTCACGCGCGAAGGTCGGGAGTACGCGCGCGAGTTCCGCTTCGTCAATTCAGGCGACGAAGTTCGCCACGTCCATGTCCGTTCGGCTCCCATCTTTTCCGAGGCGGGCGAATTGATCGGGCACGCGGGCACGGTCGAGGACATTGCCGAGCGCAGAGAGTTCGAGGCGCAACTACGGCGCAGCGAAGAATGGTTGAAGGCCATTTTCGACGCCTCGCGCGACGGCATCCTCGTCGAAGACGACGAGCGCATCGTCTATGTCAATAAGGCTTACACGGCGCTCCTCGGTTACGAGCGACCCGAAGAACTCAAGGGCAGGCATGTCTCGGAGGTGGTCGCGTCCGAAGACAGAGAGAGGCTGTTGGAGTTCGGACGAAGCCGCGTGCGGGGCGAGGCCACGCCGAGCATCTACGAGTTCAAGGGCGGGCGACGCGACGCGACGGTGATTGACCTCGAAGCATCCGTCTCGACTTCGACGGTCGAGGGCAAGCCCTACATCATCACTTCAATCCGCGACATCGCCGAACGCAAGCGCGCCGGGGAAGAGTTGCGCCGCGCGCACGACGAGTTGGAGCGGCGCGTGGCCGCGCGCACGACCCAACTGGCGCAGGCCAACGAAGTGTTGCGGGCCGAAGTGGTCGAGCGCAAGCAGGCCGAGAAGTCGCGCGACGAGTTGATCAGGCGTCTCGTCACCGCGCAGGAAGAAGAACGTCGGCGCATCTCGCGCGAACTCCATGACGAGATGGGGCAGCATCTCGCGGCGCTCATGCTCGGCCTCAAGTCGCTCGGCCAAGAGTCGCGCGGGCGACAGGCGACGCTCGATTGCCTGCGTCAGTTGACGGAACTCGCCATGCAGATCGACAGGGAAGTTGACCGCCTCGCGCTGGAATTGCGCCCGACCGCACTCGACGATCTGGGCCTGCGCGCCGCGCTCGCCAACTACGCGGAGGCGTGGTCTGAGCGCAGCCGCATCCCCGTGGACTTCCATTGCGCAGGGCTGGACGAAGGACGCCACGACCTGCCCCCGCACATCGAAACCGTCCTCTACCGCATCGCGCAAGAGTCGCTCACCAACGTTCTCAAGCACGCGCGTGCCCGCCGCGTGAGTCTCATCATCGAGCGACGCTACGACCACGCGCTCGCCATCATCGAGGACGACGGCTGCGGGTTCGAGACGGAAGAATCGCCACGCGCGGCGCACGCGGAGCACAAACTCGGACTGCTGGGCATGGGCGAGCGCGTCACTCTGGCGGGCGGCACTTTCAACGTCGAATCAGTGCCCGGCGTGGGGACGACCGTCTTCGTGCGCGTGCCCGTCCCGCCCGCGAGCGGCAACGCAGGCGGCGGACTGCGTCGTGGAGGCGAACCGTCTTGAGCAAGCTGCGCGTCTATCTGGTTGACGATCATTCCATCCTGCGCGAGGGGCTGGCGCTGCTGGTCAACTCACAGCCTGACATGGAAGTGGTCGGGCAGGCCGGGGACGGCGAAGAGGCATTGGAGGGAATCTCCGCGCTCGCTCCCGAAGTGGTCGTGCTGGACGTGTCCATGCCGAAGCTCGGCGGCGCTGAAACAACCGAGCGGCTGAAGCTGTCGTTCCCGCACATCCGCGTGCTCGTCCTGACGCGGCACGGCGAGCAGAGCTACCTGCGACAATTGCTCCGGGCCGGTGCGTCCGGCTATGTGTTGAAGAAGGCGGCAGCCGAAGAGTTGATCGGCGCGATCCGGGCCGTCGCCGCCGGTGGGACATATCTCGATTCAAGTCTGGCGGGCCACGTCGTAGATAACTACGTGGGCCAGCAGGCGGCCAAAACTTCTTCGCGTGGCGGCAATCTCAGCGAGCGCGAGGCTGAAGTGTTGCGCCTCATCGCGCTCGGCCACAGTAACAAAGAGATCGCCTCGCAACTCAACATCAGCGTCAGGACGGCGGAAACCTATAAGGTGCGACTGATGGAGAAACTCGGCCTTAACTCGCGCGCCGAAATCGTCCGCTATGCCTTGCAGCAAGGCTGGCTGCAAGACTCCTGAAACGGCCTGCGGGCGTGCACGTTCAACTATCAGCCGCCGTACCCCATGTCAGCGAATTTACTGACGCCACGACACAGTTTTACCGATTGTTGCCCGCCGCCGTCGCCGTCTATACTTTCCTTCGTCGTCTCCCTCAAATGAAACTTCCTGACCAACTCTGCGACGCGCACGGGTTGTGAGGGACTTACTCATTTGTGGGGTTTGCGGCGTCCGCGTATGCCGCCGAAGCAAACGAGCAGGGGTAAGTTATATGCTGCGGAAGTTTTTTCATCCATTCTCTCGCCGCCGACTTTTCCTCCGTCAAAGATCGCTCAATCCATCGCGGCCCTACTCGTCGCATCCGTGCGACGAGTCCGTGTTGAAACGCCCCTCACGTTGAGAGGCGTCACGGTGTCGCCGGAACTTTGCGCAAAGCTTCGCGATTGAATCGAAGGAAAGGTTTCACTTCCGTCCACGACGGCCCATGTTATGTTGCACACGCCATCCGGCACAGAGATCGCGGACGCGGAACTCATCTACGAAATGGTGAGCGGAGACGAGACTGCGCTGGCCGCTTTCTACGAACGATATGGCCCTATCGTCTTCGGGCTGCTGCTGCGCATGCTGCGCTGTCGCGCCGAGGCGGAGGACGTGTTGCAGGAAATATTTCTTCAGGTGTGGCGTCGCGCGGGCGACTTTGACGAGGCGCGCGGTCGAGCTTTTTCGTGGCTCGTAACGCTCGCGCACAATCGCGCCGTAGATCGGCTGCGAGAGTTGAAGTCGCGTGGTCGCGTCCTTGACGCCGTGATGCGCGAAACGTCTGCGACGCCTTTCGAGGATGCGGGCGAGGGCGTCTACAGGGTTGAGCAGCGACAGATACTCGTCGCCGCGCTCGCAGAGATACCGGACGAGCAGCGCCTCGTCCTGCAACTCGCATACTTCGAGAACCTGACGCACACGGAGATCGCCGAGCGGTTGGGACAGCCGTTGGGCACGGTGAAGACGCGCATCCGCGCCGGTTTGACGAAGCTGCGCCGAAGCCTCGACGCACCACACGTCACCGTCGGGCCGGTGAATGCGTCGCGCCCCGCCGACAACTACGCGAACTTCGCCGGACGAAGCGCGGCTTGACGAAGCGTTTCATTACGGCGGGCTTCGACACCCCGCGTTAATCCGACTCCACGACGCGTTAATCCGTCTCCACGACGGAACTGCGACGCTCCAGCAACAACGTGTCGCGCCAGATGCCGTTCATCTTCCCGATTCGCACGCGCCTGCCGACCTCCCGAAATCCGCATAACCTGTGCAGCCTGACGCTCGCCGCGTTTTCGGGAAACACTCCGGCCTGAAGAGTCCAGACGCCTGCGCGCTCCGACGCGGAGATCAATGCTTCGAGCAGAGCGCGGCCCATTCCTTTCGCCCTGTGTGCTTGGCCGACATAGACGCTCACCTCTGCCACGCCCGCGTACACGCATCGCCCGGAGACGGGCGAGAGCGCCGCCCAACCTTCGACGCCTTCGACGCCGCGCGCCACCAGACGCCCCTGCGAGAGATGACCCGCGTTCCACTCGTCCCACGCCGGAGCCTCGGTCTCAAACGTGGCGTGGCCGCTCGCGATGCCTTCCAGATAAATCAGTCGCACCTCATCCCAGTCGGTCGGGCGCATGTCGTCTATCAAGTAATTCATACGCTTTTCCCCGTCACTCACGCAGCACATCACCGCCTGTAGCTCGCGCGCGTATGGTAGAGCATTCGACTATTCCACGCGCACGCGGTCGCTGCCCCCGCGCCCGAAAGTTTCCGGCGCGTACATCTCTTCGGCCTTCGTCGGCGGGACGACGAAGAGTCCCGGCGTCGTCGCGCGCGCGAAGTAGCTGTACTCATGCACGCCCTCCCAGAGCAGCGAGGTGAAGGCTTCGGCGCGTTCATCGCGTAGATTCTGGTGCTCGTACCATGTGCCGCGCCAGTACCAGTAGAAGTCCGAGAAGCCGCCCCCGCCGCGCACGCCGTTCACGTCGTCGGATGCGTCCGGCGTTCTCTCGGTCGTGGCG
>JBAVPI010001011.1:0-9854 GCA_049692915.1 Pyrinomonadaceae bacterium | reverse complement strand
GCTGACCTTTTTTCCGGCACTCAGCCTCGGCCCCATCGTCGAGCATCTGCTGATGAACGCGGGGAGGACGTTTTAAGAGCGGTTGAGTGACGGGGCAACAGGTTAACGCCGAATGCCTGACCTGATTTCCGCCCGTCGCCTGTCAAAGGCGTCGCTCAACACTGGATTTGCCATGACCGAAACTACAAAGAAAAAAGCGAACTGGGATGCGCGCATCGTGACGCGCGCTCTGGCCGATGCACTGCGCAAACTCGACCCGCGCGCGATGTGGAGGAATCCGGTGATGTTCGTCGTCGAAGTCGGCAGTCTGATGACGACGATTCTGCTCGTCCGCAACGTCGCGACGGGCGCGGGCGGCGTGGGCTTCGCCTTGCAGATCACGCTCTGGCTGTGGTTCACGGTGCTCTTCGCCAACTTCGCCGAGGCGATGGCCGAAGGGCGCGGCAAGGCGCAGGCCGACACGCTGCGCAAGTCGAAGACGGAGACGACCGCGAATCGGCTGTTGCCGGACGGACGGTTTGAGGTGGTTAACGCCCCGCAACTTCGCAGGAACGATGTGGTCGTCGTCTCGGCGGGCGAGTTTATTCCGGGCGACGGCGAGGTCATCGAGGGCGTGGCGAGCGTGGACGAGTCGGCGATCACGGGCGAGAGCGCGCCTGTGATTCGAGAGGCGGGCGGCGACCGTTCGGCGGTGACGGGCGGCACGCGCGTCATCTCGGATCGGATCAAAGTGCGCATCACGTCGAACCCCGGCGAGACCTTTATCGACCGGATGATCGCGCTTGTCGAAGGCGCGTCGCGACAGAAGACGCCGAACGAGATCGCCTTGAACATCCTGCTCGCCGGACTGACGATCATTTTTTTGCTGGCGGTCGTCACGCTGCAACCCTTCGCCATTTACTCCGGCGCGCCGCAGACGACCTTCGTTCTCGTCAGCTTACTCGTCTGCCTCATCCCGACCACCATCGGCGGGCTGCTCTCGGCCATCGGCATCGCGGGCATGGACAGGCTGATTCAACATAACGTGCTGGCAATGTCGGGCCGCGCGGTCGAGGCGGCGGGCGACGTGAACACGCTGCTGCTGGACAAGACCGGCACGATCACGCTCGGCAACCGGCAGGCATCCGAGTTCATCGCGCTGCCCGGCGTTGACGAGTCGGAGTTGGCCGACGCCGCGCAACTCTCTTCGCTTTCGGACGAGACGCCGGAAGGCCGCTCCATCGTCGTGCTGGCGAAGGAGCGATACAACCTGCGCGGGCGCGAACTCGCGCAAGGCGCGGCGACCTTCATCCCCTTCACGGCGCAGACGCGCATGAGCGGGGTTGACTTCGACGGGCGCGAAATCCGCAAGGGCGCGGTGGACGCGATTGAAAAATACGTCGCGGCTGAGTGCGACGGCGGCGGAGCGCCGAAAGAGTTGCGTGAGATCGTCGAGCGCGTCGCACGGGCGGGCGGCACGCCGCTCGTCGTCGCCGATAACCGGCGTCCGCTCGGAGTCATTTACCTGAAGGACATCGTGAAGGGCGGCATCAGCGAGCGGTTCAATCAACTGCGACGGATGGGCATCAAGACCGTGATGATTACGGGCGACAATCCTCTGACCGCCGCCACGATTGCGCGCGAGGCGGGCGTTGACGACTTTCTCGCCGAAGCGACGCCCGAAGACAAGATGGCGCTCATTCGTCGTGAACAGGCCGACGGCAACCTCGTCGCGATGACGGGCGACGGAACGAACGACGCGCCCGCGCTCGCGCAGGCAGATGTCGGCGTGGCGATGAACACGGGCACGCAGGCGGCGAAGGAGGCGGGCAACATGGTTGACCTCGACTCGAACCCGACGAAGCTCATCGAGATCGTCGCCATCGGCAAGCAACTGCTGATGACGCGCGGCGCTTTGACGACCTTCTCGATTGCCAACGACGTGGCGAAGTATTTCGCGATCATCCCGGCGATGTTCGCCGTCGCTTTCCCGGTCTTGAACGCGCTGAACATCATGGGCCTCAAGACGCCGCAGTCGGCGATTCTCTCGGCCGTCATCTTCAACGCGCTGGTTATCGTCGCGCTCATCCCGCTCGCGTTGCGCGGCGTCAAATACCGTCCCATGAGCGCGGCGTCCCTGCTGCGGCGCAACCTGCTGGTTTACGGCTTCGGCGGCCTCGTCGTTCCCTTCATCGGCATCAAGTTGATTGACGTGATTATCACGATGCTCGGCCTCGCATAGGCTGGTTCGGATGTCGAACTGCGGATTCGAGATTCGATGAAGGAGGTTGGATGAGGAACTTAAAGACGGCATGCTTGATGACCATCGTGACGATGCTGCTGTTGGGTGTGGTGTACCCGCTCGTCGTGACGGGACTGGCGCAGGTCTTCTTCCACGACAGGGCCAACGGGCAGTTGATCGAACGCGACGGGCGGGTCATCGGTTCGGCCATCATCGGCCAGCCGTTCACGTCGCCGGGCTACTTTCGTTCGCGCCCTTCGGCGGCTGGCGTCGCGGGCTACGACGCGGGCGCTTCAACCGGCTCAAATCTCGGCCCGACCAGCGAGAAGCTGATCGAGCGCGTGCGGGCCGATGTCGCCAAACTGCAAGCGGAGAATCCCGGACGCCCCGTTCCCATAGACCTAGTGACCTCTTCCGCCTCAGGGCTTGATCCGCATCTCTCTCCGGCGGCGGTGGAGTTTCAAGTGGAGCGCGTCGCGCGCGAGCGCGGGATGAGCGAGCGAGACGTGCGCGCGCTCGTCGCGGCACAGACGGAGGGGCGACAATTCGGACTGCTGGGCGAGCCGCGCGTCAACGTGCTTCTGCTGAACCTCGCGCTCGACGAGCGCAAGCCGCCGTCGCGTCCATGATTCATGAGTAACGGCAACAGGCCATCGCCTGAATCTCTTCTCGCCAAACTCCTTGAGAGCGAGCGCGCGAGTTTGCGCCTCTACATCGGCGCGGCCCCCGGCGTCGGCAAGACCTATCGGATGCTCGAAGAAGCACACGCGCTCAGGCGGCAGGGCGTGGATGTCGTGATAGCCATCGTGGAGACGCACGGGCGCGCGGAGACGGCGGCGCTTTTAGGCGATCTTGAGCGCGTGCCGTCGCGCCGCATCGAGTACCGCGACGTGATGCTCGAAGAGATGGATGTCGAGTCGGTAATCGCGCGTCGGCCCGCGGTCGCGGTCGTTGACGAACTGGCGCACACGAACGTGCCCGGCTCGAAGAACCGCAAGCGTTACGAGGACGTGCTGGAACTTCTGGACGCCGGAATCACCGTTATCACCGCCGTCAACGTCCAGCACGTCGAATCCTTGAACGATGCGGTGGCACGCAACGTCGGCGTGCGCGTGCGCGAGACCGTGCCCGATTATTTCCTGCGACGCGCAGACGAAGTGGTCAACGTGGACGTGTCGGTTGACACGCTGCGGACGCGTCTCAGGCAGGGAAAGATTTACGGCGTCGAGAAGATCGAACAGTCGCTCAACAACTTCTTTCGCAAAGGGAATCTGTCCGTGCTCAGAGAACTCGCGCTCCGGCAGGTCGCAGAGGATCAGGCGGCAAAGGCCCACGACTATCGCGAGCGCGAGGGGCTGCCACAGGCCGCCATCCCGGAGAAGGTGATGGTCTGCATGGCGTCGCGCGGGAGCGCCGCGAAACTCCTGCGCACAGGGTCGCGCATCGCCGGTCGTCTCGCCTCGGACTGGTACGCCGTCTATGTCGAGACGCCGCGCGAAGAGATGGGCCGGATCAAGCCGGAAGACTACGCCGCCCTGCAACGCAATATCGGCTTCGCCGAAGAGTTGGGCGCGAAGGTCGTCAAGCTCAAGGCGCGGCGCGTGGCCGACGCGTTGATTGATTTCGCCGGACGCGAAGGCATCACGCATGTCGTCTTCGGTCAATCGGCGCGCACGCGTCTCGATATACTCTGGCACGGCTCCGTCATCAATCGCTTTCTCGACGAGGTGCGCGACGCGACCGTGCAGGTCGTGCCCTTAACGAAGGCGACGTGTGACGAATGACGAGCGGCGGGCGACAAGTTAAAAGCTCGATTGTTAAGCGTCATTCGTCGAATCCTTTTCCTCGTCACTTGCCGCTGACACCCGTCGCGCGTCAACGTTTTTATGAATTTACGGAACAAACTTTTGCTCAGCTATCTGGTCTTCGTCGCGGCGCTGTTTGTGCCCGGCGGGTGGAGCGTGTTGCATCTGCGTGCGTTGGGCGCTGTCTCGCAACGTATTCCGTCGAACAACTACGATTCGGTCATTGCGGCGCAGGACATGAAGGAGAGCCTTGAGCGACATGATTCGGCGGCGCTCTAATGCGACCGCCATCGGGCAAAGGAGGTTTTCATGAAGGAGCGCATCTTGATCGTTGACGACGAAGCGCACATCCGCCGCGTCCTGCGCCTGACGCTGGAGGCCGCCCATTACGAAGTTGATGAAGCCGCGGACGGCGACGCCGCGCTGTCTGTCTTCGGTGACGGTTCGACGTGGGATGCCGTCCTGCTCGATCAAAAGATGCCGGGCGTGGACGGCCTCGAAGTTTTGCGAAGGATGAGAGAGCGCCGCCCCGATGTGCGCGTCATCATGCTCACCGCATTCGCTTCAATCGAACTCGCGGTTGAAGCGATGAAGCTCGGCGCGACCGACTTCGTGCGCAAGCCGATGACGCCCGACATCGTGCGCCACGCGGTTGAGGCAGCATTGTCGAAAGAGGCAGCATTGTCGAAAAAAGCCTTGACGGCCTCTGCGCTTCGCGTCCGCGACGGGACGGAAACCGCTCCCCGCCCGCTCATCGAAACCATCACGATGAATGGCTTCCGCATCCTGCGCCCCGCCGACGTGGGCGACGACACGCCGGACGAAGCGCACGAGCGTCGCTTCATCGTCAAGAGTCCGGGCGGTGAAGAGTTTAGAGTGACTATCGAGATCGAGGCTGATTCCGTGGGATACGTCGAGCGGATGACGCGGCGCAAGCTCCCGCCCGAAAATTCATTCTGGACGCAACGCGCCCAAAGCACTCTCGCCGCCTACCTCTGGAATGAGGGACGCACGCCGCCCGGCGGGAGACTACGCACCAGACCGTTAGACCGCGACGAGCTACACGTCGCCGAACGGTGGACGTAACTCTCATGGGGCGTGTTTAAAATGGCCAGCCTCGTAAAAGTTTTTCCGGCGGGCGCGTCGGGCGAGGGGCAAGCAAACTTGATTACGGGGCGGGCGCGACAGTACGTCGTAATCGTGCGCGAGACGCGGCAAAATTTATGATGCGGACATCGCTATATAACGCGGACATCTTATGAAGACTTGCGTGCCGCCCTGTCCAACTTCTCGCTTCGCTTCTTGACGTGCTCACTGAGCACGATGATTTGATCGAGGTCGCGGCGCGCTTTGACAGACCATTGAGCGTCAACCACGTTGACCTGCTGAAAGAGTGGATTGTTTACGAAGGCATCAACCAATCCGCACAATGTCAGGAGAGAGGATTGCAGTTGCTCAGCTTCTGCGCCGTCACCGATCTCGGAGCGCTTGGGTTTCTCCTCTGATCCCGGAAGTGCCAGATTATACTTTAGTCGTGCGGCACGCTTTCTAATCTCAGACGCCGACTTGGCGACGATCTTGAGGTCAGAGATAACCCCCTTTGAGACCGCCTGCACCATGTCGTTGTTAGCCATCTGAATGCGCAGGTAGTCTTCTCTGATTTGCGCGAGCGCCAGTCTCTCCTCCTCCGGCGTGGCGATATTGCGCAGTTCCTTCTCCAACACCATGTTGTTGAACTCGCGCGCGCGCATTGTCAGCACGCGATCAATGGGCGGGCGCACAGTGCTTTGTTGACCGGAAATCACGGGCGCGATAGTCGCTGCGAGGACGGCTGCTATTGAGGCCCGCCGCATAAGCTTGAGAGTGTAATGCATTGGCTGTGACCTTTCTTTGCTTCGCTGATGCAAAGCGTCTGTGTCGTCGTTGCTATTGCTTATCTCATCGCTCTCGCTTAGTCAATGCTCACCCGTCCACTTCGAGCACGCACCGCAACTCCAATGACCACCCTTTGACGAGTGCGCGCACGCTGAAAAATTCCTGACCGGAAGGTGTGCTTGGATTAGACAGTCTCAATTTCTGGGCGTCCTTGTAATGGCACGTTGTCTATGTGCCTCTCGTTCGCAATTAGCTGTCGAATGTCCTCGTAATTAGTTTGGGCTTCAAAGCTCACCGGTTCGTTGCCGCGAGATCGCTTTAAGCAGTAAAACACATTCATAAAGAGACACATTAAGAAGGCTCCCCAGCGCAAATAAAATATTGAGCGCACGATGCGTTTCACAGTGTATCTAATCGAAAACGCTTCACGCCAGAGAGACCGATGTGCCTCAAGGAGTTCAATCGGGGTCATATTTTTAGGAACGAAAGCAACATTGTATCCGTTGTTGAACTCCCAACCTTTTCCGCGCCGCAGGCGTCCTTCCTCAAGCAACTTTTGGTAAGCCGCTGTCCCTTTGTAAGGTGTCAGGATGCTTAAAAACGGAACATCTACACCGCACTCGTACAATTGTTGCGCCATCATTTTGATGGTCAACGGCGTATCGCCATCAAAGCCGGCAATAAAGCCGGCCATTACACAAATGCCTTTGTTGTGAAGAGCTTGAATGCGCTGGCTGTATTCCTGAACTTTATTTTGTCTCTTGCGAGCATCTTTCAGAGACTCTTCCCCGAATGACTCGATTCCAAAGAAGATGCCGATGCACCCTGAGGACTGCATCAACTTTAAAAGTTCCTTGTCCTTCGAGATATCCATGCTGGCTTGCGTTAACCACCAGCGTTTCAGCGGAATCATTGCGTGCAACAACTCTTTAATGTATTCGCGTTTGATTGTCAGGTTGTCATCCCAAAACCAGACTATCTTACGTTGCCACCAGTGTTTGAAGTTGTCATACGAAATGTCGCGCACAACGTCTGAAACCGGGCGCGTTCTAAAACCGGGGTTAAGCGTCGGAACGGTACAGAAGGAACAGGTGAACGGGCAACCGCGTGTGGCTTGTAACACGCGCGGGATAAAGAAAGAATCGGGCAGTAAGTCGTAGCGCGCAGTGGGTATATTATTGAGCGGCAACGCCTGACCCTCATAGCGCAACTGAAGCCGTTCGTTCTCAATATCATTTAAAACGGTTTCCCATACGGATTCGGCTTCACCGGTAATAACGCTGTCAACAAATTGCAGAGCCTCCTCTGGAGCAAACGTAACGTGTGGGCCTCCGGCTATCACGAGTTTGCCGCGTTGGCGAAATGCAGTTGCCAGACGGTAAGCTTCCGGCGCGAAGCCGCTAAAGTAGGACAAAGCGATGACATCGGCATCGGTGTCAAGATCAACAGGGACGACTTGTTGATGAATAACTCGAACGTTGTGCCGTGCCGGCGTTAACGCGGCCAGATGAATTCCTGTCACTGGCGGAACAAAGTGAATTTCGTGTCCCTGCTGATAGCGCGGGATGTAGACGACTATGATGTCTATATTCATATTTTTGATTGATATGCTTTTAGGTAATGATTCATCTCTCACTTGGCAACAAACTTAATCGTCTGCTCGACAATTGCACAACAAATTACACAACATAAGATTTATTCTTATACCTTCTTCCCCGGTCTGCCAATACGATTTTCAACTAACTTCAAATCGCTGCGTTTAAGCGTAATATTATTTCAGTGTGTTGCCGGGGGGGGGTTAACGCCCGGCTTTTGAAAATTAACAACTTGGAAGGACTGCTGAAAAGTTGAAGCCCGCCAACACGTTGTGTTAACGGGCTTAGGTCGAAATCTTAATGCCGGAGGTCGGACTCGAACCGACATGGAGTTGCCCCCGCGAGATTTTGAGTCTCGTGCGTATACCGATTTCGCCACTCCGGCGTGGAGAGTGTGGATGATAAGGTTTGCGTCGCGGCGGCGTCAACCGTTCGGCAGAACGCGCAGGGTCAAAGTGGAGAGAAGATGTCTCCATCTAAAAACATCTCCTTACTTTTCCCTCATCAGGTATCGCCTTCTCAATGTTATTCCGTGGCGCGCATGCCGCCGACGACGTAGCCGCGTCGTGCGCGCAGGGAGAGTCCGAGGCGGCGCGCGCCGACGCGTATCTCTCGATACTCGGCGGATGAAGAGTTGGCGAGCGGTCGTTTGGGTTTGTAGGTGACGACGTACTGCGTCCCGATTTCGCGTGCCACGTCTTTGCCCTGCGCCACCATCTCGCCGGTCGTCGCGGGCAGAAGAATGCGCCCGCCGGTTTCGTCCGTCAGAGACTTGAGCCGTCCCTCGCCCTTTCTCATCGCCCCTTCATATGCTTTGCGCCGACGCTTGAGCGCCGGGTCAATCCTGATGCCGCTGTTGATTGAGGGCGGGTTGATGCCGCCTGCGCTGCGCATGCCGGGGGGACGCGTCGGGTCTATGCCGACGGTCGCCATATCGGCACGACTCTGCGCCGCCCCGACGGCCTCCTTCGGAGCGGTCTCCTGTTTACTCATCGCCTTTTCGCTGATGCCCGAATAGCTGATGACGTGCAGCGTCACTTCGGAGGCGATCAGTTTTTTCACGGCCTCCTGATACTCGTTCAGTCCGCCTGTGTCCACCCCGTCGGTGACGAGCACGAGATGACGATTGCCGATTGGCTGCTTCGACAACAGTTCGACGGCACGCGTGATGGCGCGCGAGAGATTCGCTCCATCCCCGGACGCGAGTTTGGACTTGAGCGAGCGCGCCACCTTGTCTTTATCCGTCGTCCAGTCCTGTAAGACCTGCGTGCGCGCGTTGAATTGAAGCGCCGCCACCTCGTCGCCCTCGCGCAGATTCCAGAGAACGCCCGATGCAATCTCGCGTGTCGTCCCCGTCCGCATGTAGGGGTTCAGGTCGCCGCCCGTGTCGAGCAGGAGGACGACGCTCGCGGGGATGCGCCGCACGCTCTTGACCTGCTGCGGGACGCTGTCCTCGATGACGAGCACGTCGTCAACTTCGAGCGCCACGTCGGCGCGTCCCTTCTCGTCGGAGGCGAAGACGGGGATGCGCACTTCCTCCGTGAAGACCTGTTCAGGCTCCTGCCCTTCCTGTTCCGGCGTCGGAGTCGGCTTCGGACGCACGCCGCTCTGCGCACGCGACGGCGCACCGCAGAAGACGACAAGCGAGACGAGCACGACGACGAGAAAGAGAGCGCGACATTTTGGCATAATCAATTCTCCGCCGAAAAATCTAAGGACACCTGTTCAACTCTGATGCGCGGGAAGCGGCACGCGGTTCGCCGGAGAGCAGGGATGAGGGCGGAAGGAACGAGGTTCGGGGCCGGAGTGAAAAGCGAACTTTGAAACAGCCACGCTTTCATCAATCATCCCGCATCCCGCATCACTTAACTCTTCACGGCGACAATCTCGTAGAGCGCGTTTTTGAAAAAGAGTCGCTTGAGGCGGTCGCCCGCATGACGCGGCGGCTGGCGGCGCGCGTGCCCTTTCGTCTCGACAATATTGTTCGTCTCGCTGACGGCGCGGAGCGGTTGGTGGTCGAACAGGCGGCGCGCGCGGTCGAGCGTGAGGTGGACGGTGTGGTCGGCGAACGGGCCGATCTCGAACGGCACGCCGGCGGCGTTCCAAGCGTTGTGTGCCGAGGCCGCGAGCGCATAGAAAGGGTGATGCACGTTGACGGTGAAGTAGAGCAACCCTCGCGGCGCGAGCACGCGCGCGATCTCCGAGACGATGCGGCGCGGGTCTTCGGCGTGATCCACCACGTTGTCGCAGAGCACCACGTCGAAAGATTCGTCGGCGAAGGGCAGCGCCTCGCCCGCCGCCGCGAGCGTCGAGACGCGTCGTTGCCAAGCGGGAAAGAGCGACGCGTACTGCACGGCG
>JBAVPI010001010.1:0-8747 GCA_049692915.1 Pyrinomonadaceae bacterium | reverse complement strand
CCTCCATGTCGCCGGACGAGCCGCGCGCGCGTCCCATCTCCAGCCAGACCATCCAGTTGTTCGGGTCGAGCGCCGCGGCCTGTTCGTACTGTTCGAGGGCGAGCGGAAGCTCTTCCGGCTCGAAGCTGACGCGATGCAGGCGCGCGAGTTTGAGGCGCGTCTCCGGGTCGCGCGGCGCTAGTCTCGCCGCCGACTCAGCCGTCTCGAAATCCTGTGCATACTCCGCCATCGTCGCGCCCACCAGCCAGCGCACGCCGTACCACGCGCCCAGCAGCGCCGCCGCCGCAATGACGATCAGAGGCACGCGCTTCCACGCCGCGCGGACGTTGAGTGTGACGAGTTGGTCAGACATTGAAAGCGGATGTCGGATGACGGAGATGAGATGTCGGGTCAGACGATTTCAAACTAACATCTAACATCCGATCTCAAACCTCTGTTTAAAACTCATGCCCCACGAGTTCGATCTTGATGCGCATCCGTTTGAGCGTGACTTGATTCTCCTCGCAGTCGCGGAGGATTTCGTGGAGTCGCTCTTCGCTGATTTTGGTACTGGAGATGAGCACCTCCTGCACGCGCTGGTCGGTGCAGATGCGACGGAGGTTGCCGTTGCCGCCGAAGACGCGCAGGCCGTGGATGAACTTGCCCTTCTTGTGCGGGTCGTCGTCCACGAAGCCGACCGGCAAATACTGTAAGTCGGAATTGTTGCGCATCTCTCTTAAGAGCAATTCGCCGCCGTCGCCCGCGCCGTAGATGAGCACGCGCCGCCCGTCCGGCGTCCCCGCCGGGAGCATCTGGCGGAAGAGCCGGAAAGCCGTGCGGCTGCCGGCCAGCATCAGGAAAAGGATCATCGCGTCGAGCACGAAGACGGCGCGCGAGAAACCCTCGAAGCGGAAGGCGAAGAGCAGGACAAGCACGCTCCCCACCGTGCCTGCGACGACGGCCTTGGCGTAAGCGACGAGGTTGTCAATGCTGATGTAGCGCCAGATGCCTCGATAGACGCCCGCCGCCAGCATCGCGAACATCTTGACGAACAGCAGCACGGGAATCGTCCGCATGAAAAACTGCCAGCGGTCTTCGTCCCACGTCGAGCCGAAGAGCAGCGTGTATGAACTGTAGTAGGCGAGGATGATGAGCACTACGTCGAGCATCACCTCGAAGATGCGGCGCTTGTAAGAGAGGTCAACGAGAAAGGAGACGAGCGCGCGATCTTTCGCCGCCGCCACCTCCGACTCGTCATAAACCTTGACGCCCGCCAGATACACGCCGACGAGCGTCAGCACCACCGTGAAGCCGAGGATGAGCGCGAGGCTCGTGTGCAGAGGCATCTCGCGCATCAAGAGCGCCAGCACTCCGGCCACCGCCGCGAAACCGTAGAGCATCCAGACCGCGCGCCGCTCCGAGAGTCCGAGCGCGACGAGCCGGTGCGACGTGTGGTCGCGCCCGCCGACGCTGACGGAGCGGCCCGAAAGTTTGCGCACGACCGTAACGAGCGTCGTGTCGAAGATCGGGATGAAGAGGACAAGGACGGGCACGGCGACGACGACGAGAAAACTACGGCCACGTCCGCCCGCCGTCGAGAGCAGTGCGGCGGCGGCGAGAAAGAAGCCGATGAACATCGAGCCGCAATCGCCCATGAAGATCGTCGCCGGGTTCGAGTTGAAGACGAGGAATCCCATCAGCGCGGCGGCGAACACGGCGAGCGTAAGGGCTTCGGTAGTCTGCCCGTTGATCGCGAGATTGGCTGCGATGAAGAGTGCGGCGATGGCCGAGATGCCCGCCGCGAGTCCGTCCATGTTGTCGAGCAGGTTGATGGCGTTCGTGATGCCGATGAGCCAGAAGATCGTCACCGCCATGTTCAGCGACACAGAGCCGCTCCAAGGCAGATTCAGTCCGAAGTAGATGACGACCGCCGCGCCCATCACCTGCCCGATGAGTTTTTGATACGGCTTGATGTGGAGAAGGTCGTCCACCAGCCCGACGGCGAACAAAAACGTGCTCGCAAAGAGCACGACCCACCCCTGCGCCGTGTGCGGGATGAAGACGAGATAAGAGACACAGACGGCCAGAAAGACCGAGACGCCGCCCATCATCGCCGTCGGCTTCTTGTGCCAGCGGTCGGCCTTCGGTTTGGCGACGAGATTGAAGCGCCGCGCCAGAGCGCGCACCGCAGGCGTCAGCGCGAGCGCCAACACAAACGACACGGCCACGGGGACAAGATGAATGCTCTCGAAAGACATGGCTCAGAGATCGAACGAATAGTCAGGGTGCGCGTCAAAAACTATTAGAAGTGTGAGGAGAAATCAAGTACATAAACCGTGAATCGTGAATCGTAAATAGTTATCAATGCCGCCGTTCCAGATGATGACACAGCCCGGTTATCATTCGACCGATTTCATCCAGTGAACCGCGTAGTTTTAAGTAAGTCGGCTCTCCAAGGAAGCCGAGACGTTGAGCGATCAGAAGTTCGGTCTCGACCTCGCTCGCCGAGCCTTGCGCATTTGATAAAAAGTGCGCGAACTCTTTACTTGATTTGCGCCCCGCCCCTTCTGCGATGTTTGCCGGCACGGAGACTGATGCCCTCCTCAACTGAGAAGTCAGACCGAATTTCTCCTCTTTCGGGAAGTTATCCGTAGCCCTGTAAACCTCAACAACGAAGCCTACAGACTTATTCCATACATCTAATTTCTCGTGAGGGCGCATTATCAACTCTTTCTATTGACGATTCACGATTTACGATTTACGGCTCTCTCTGGCCGCTGTAATACTCGATGACGGTTTGCAGTATGCCGTCGAGTTTCATCGTCGGGCGGAAGCCGACCGCCGCACCGATTTTGGAGATGTCGGGCACGCGGCGCGGCATGTCCTCGAAGCCCTCTTCGTATGCCTCGTCGTAGGGCACGGTGACGATTTCCGAGGCCGAGCCGGTCAACTCCTTGACGCGTTGCGCCAGTTCCATGATCGAGACTTCCTCGTTCGAGCCGATGTTGAAGACCTGCCCGACGGCGTCGTCCTTGTCCATCAGTTTGACGAGCGCGCCCACTACGTCGCCGACGTAGCCGAAGCAGCGCGTCTGTTCGCCCGACCCGTAAACCGTGAGGGGACGACCGGCGAGCGCCTGCTTGACGAAGGTCGGGATGACCATCCCGTACTGGCCGGTCTGGCGTGGGCCGACGGTGTTGAAGAGTCGCACGACGACCGTGGGGAGTTTCTTTTCGCGCCAGTAGGCGAGGGCGAGAAATTCGTCAATCGCTTTGGAGCAGGCGTAAGACCAGCGCCCCTTGGTCGTCGCGCCCATGACGAGATTGCCGTCCTCTTTGAAGGGCACTTCCGCCGAGAGGCCATAGACTTCCGACGTGGAAGCGACGAGCACCTTCTTCTTCTTCTTGTTGGCCTGCGCGAGCACGACCTCCGTCCCGCGCACGTTCGTCTCGATGGTGTGGACGGGACTCTCGACGATGAGCTTGACGCCGACCGCCGCCGCGAGATGAAACACCACGTCGCACTGGTCAATCAGTTCGGCCACCGCCGGCTGGTTGTGCACGCTGTCAATCGTGTAGTGAAATTTCTTGTGCGACTTCAGGTGGGCAATGTTGTCAATACTGCCCGTCGAAAGATCGTCAATGATAAAGACCTCGTCGCCGCGCTCAAGATAAGCGTCGGAGAGGTGCGAACCGATGAACCCGGCCCCGCCTGTAATCAAAATTCGCAAACCGTTCAATCCCCTTTCAAATGCGCCGCGCCGCCGACGCGAGAGATGTTCCTGTTCGTTCCGGCCGGCTGCGCCTCGCGCACGCCCGCCGAATCGAGCATCTCTTCGTAAAGTTTCAAAATGTCAGCCGTCAAACGCTCGACTGAATAACGTTGCGCGACGAACTCGCGTCCGCGCTCGCCCAACGTCGCGCGCAACTCATCGTTCACGATCAGGTAACGAAGCGCGCGGCTGAACGTTTCCGCGTCGTGGCCCTCGACGAGCACGCCGCGCTCACAGACTCGCCACCCGCTCGCTCGCCCGTCGTGCTTAGAGGTGTCGGGCGTGCCGAGCAAATCCGCGACGCCGCCCACGTCGGTCGAGATGACGGGCCGCGCATTCGCCATCGCTTCGATGAGCGTGAGCGGCGTCCCCTCATTCAGAGACGTGAGCGCCACCACGTCGAGCGCCGGGTAAAAATTCTCCGGGTCATCGCGCAAGCCCGTGAACACCACGTCTTCGGCAAGACCGAGAGAGCGCGTGTAACTTTCCAACTCCGCGCGCAGGTGGCCGTCGCCGACAATGACGAAGCGCACGCGCCACGTGTCGTCTTCCTGCTGCGTCGCGTCGCCTTCGCGGGCCGCCTTGTCGCGCGCGGCGGCTTCGAGAAAGAGACGGTGGTTCTTAATCTCCGTCAGGCGACCGACGATGCCGACGAGCACCTCGCGCTCGCCCGCGTTTAGCTTCCCACGCGCCGCCGCTCGTCCCGACTCCCAATCCGCGAAGGCGCTCGTATCGAGTCCGAGCGGGATGACGACGAACTGTTCGCGCCGACCCACGCCGAACTCCTCGTGTATCTCGCGAAACTGCTGCGGGCTGATGACGATGATGCGGTCGGTCGCGACGCGCGCCAGCGTCTGTTCAATGAGCAGAAAAAGACGCGTCTTCCACTTGCCGTAATAGCTGTGGAAGATGTGGCCGTGGTACGTGTGCACGAAGCGACACGCGCGCGGGCGACCAAAAAGCACGGACGGCGTGAGCCAGCGGTAGAGCAGGCCCGCGACGCGTCCCACCGTGCCCGCCTTCGCCGTGTGCGTGTGCACGATGTCGGGCCGCTCGCGCCGCATCAGGCGGTAGAGTTTCCAGACCGTGACCGCGTCCTTCAATGAAATCTCGCGGCTCATCTCCGGGATGATGACGGGCGTGACGCCCTGCGCCGAGGCGAAGTACGTCATGTCGTCTTCGCCCGCGGGGACGACGCCCGCGACGAGCACGGTCTCGACACCCGCGCCGCGCAGGCGCGACGCGAGCCAAGCCACATGCTTGGCAGGCCCCCCGACATTCAGGCGCGCGATGATGCGAACGACTTTCATTATTAAGGCGGTCAGCGATGGGCGGTCGTCAGTGCGCAATTCGTCGCTTCACGTTGCGACCCGTTAAATTGCGACGGCCTCTTGCTCACGCCGATCCTTTAGCCCGCCGCCGACCCCTGACCGATAGTGACAGCAGTGTCGGCGTTCTCCCCAGTGTCGGCATTCTCGACGGTTGCGGCGGCGGCATTCACGGCGACGCCCTCGACCTTATTCGCTCCGGTCTCGGCGACAAGGTTCGAGGCGTGCAGCAGGCTCTCGAACGTCCCGGCGTCCGTCCACCAGCCGTCGAGTTCGTCCCACGTCATCTCGTCGCGCTCGATGTAGGCGTTGTTGACATCCGTGATTTCCAACTCGCCCCGGCCCGAAGGCTTGAGCGTCTTGACGATGTTGAAAACTTCGTTGTCGTACATGTAAACGCCGATGACGGCGTAGTCGGATTTGGGTTGTTGCGGCTTCTCTTCGATGCGGACGACGCGACGGCCCGCGAGTTCGGGGACGCCGAAGCGTTGCGGGTCGGACACCTTCTTCAAAAGAATCTTCGCGCCGCCGCCCTGATGCCGGTACGCGCGCACCGCCTTGCAGATGTTGTTCTCGATGATGTTGTCGCCGAGCACGACGCAGATGGGTTCGCCCGCCGCGAAATGTTCGGCCAGAGAGAGCGCGTCGGCGATGCCGCCCTCGCCTTCCTGATAGGTGTAGTTGAGATGCTTGAGACCGAAGTCCTTGCCGTTCTTCAGAAGCTTGAGAAAGTCGCCCGCCGAGTTGCCGCCCGTCACGATCATGATGTCGTTGATGCCGGCGTTGATGAGCGTCTGGATGGGATAATAAATCATCGGCTTGTCGTAGACGGGCAACAAATGCTTATTCGTCACCGCCGTCAACGGCCTGAGCCGGGAACCAAGCCCGCCGGCCAACACAATACCTTTCACTTCAAACGTCCTCCCGCAATCTAAATTTTTTCCGCGCGCCTGCAAGTCTCCGACCCGCAATCCGCCTAATCAATAAAGCGTCCGAACCACAGTTCGAGCATCAGCAGCGTCCACAGTTGATGCGCGTAATCTTTCTCTCCCGAAGTGTGCTGTTCGACCATCCGCCTGACGGCCTCCGGCCTGAACAGGCCGCGCTTCAGGCTGCGCTCGGAGAGCAGCGTCTCGCGCAGGAAGCCTTCCATCTGGCCGCGAAACCAGTGGCCGATGGGCACGCCGAAACCCATTTTGCTCCGCGTCAGATTTTCCGACGGCAAAAGTTTTTTGAGGGCGCGCTTCAAAAGATACTTGGTCGTCACACCGCGCAGCTTCAGATTCTCAGGCAGGCCCGCGGCGAACTCTATCACATGGTGGTCTAAAAATGGAGAACGGGCCTCCAGCGAGACGGCCATGCTCGCGATGTCAACTTTGACGAGCAGGTCGTTCGGAAGGTACGTCATCGTGTCGGTCAAAAGCGACGCGTCAACGACGCCCGCGCCGTTGGCCTGCGCGAACCACGGCGCGAGCCACTGCCGCACGTCCGAGTCCGCCGTCTCGCGCAGAAAATCATCGCTGTAGAGCGCGGTCTTCGCCCCCGGATCGAGGACGCTGACCCAGCGAAGATACCGATCCACGGGCGGCAAGGACGCCGAGCGCAGGAAACGCTGAAGGCTGCGCACACGCCCGCGCCGCAACTCGGACGAAGGAAGCATCTCGGCCATCTGCCGGATCACGCCCTCGCGCAGCATGCCGGGCAGTTTGCGATATCGCTCGGACAGACGCATCGCGGCGTAGCGTTCGTAACCGGCGAAGCATTCGTCGCCGCCGTCGCCGTTCAGTGCGACCGTGACGTGCCGTCTGGTTTCGCGCGCGACGTAATAGGTCGGGATGGCGGACGAGTCGGCGTAAGGCTCGCCGTAGTGCTCGACGAGTGTGGGCAGAACTTCCATCGCGTCGGGGCGGACGATGAACTCGTGATGATCCGCGCCGACGTGGTCGGCGATGCGGCGCGCGTGGTGCAACTCGGAATAGTCCTGCTCCTCGAAGCCGATGGAGAAAGTCTTGACCGGCTCGCTCGACTCTTCGCTCATCAGCGCGACGACCGTGGACGAGTCAATGCCGCCGGAGAGGAACGCGCCCAAGGGTACTTCCGACATCAGGCGCACGCGCACCGCTTCGCGCAAAACCTCGATGGCGCGCTCGCCCGCCTCCTCCTCGCTCATCTTCGTTTTCCGCGAGAAGTCCGGCTGCCAGTAACGCTCGATCTTCACGTCGCCGTCGCGCGTCAGGCGTAAGTGGTGGCCCGGCTCCAGCTTGCGAATCGAACGATAGGCCGTCATGGGCGCGGGCACGCACATGAACGAGAGGTAATGGTGAATCGCTTCGCGGTCAACGTCGCGGCTCACGTCAGGATGTTGCAGGAGCGCGCTGAACTCGGAGCCGAAGATGAATTTTCCGTTCACGTGCGCGTAGAGCAGAGGCTTCTTGCCGACGCGGTCGCGTGCGATGAAGAGTTCACCCTTCGACTCGTCCCAGATGGCGAAAGCAAACATGCCGCGCAGGTGTTTGGGACAGTCAGCGCCGTAGCGTTCGTAGAGATGAACGATAATCTCCGTGTCGCAGTCGGTGTAGAAAGTATGGCCGAGCTTCTCCAAACTTTCGCGCAGTTCGCGGTAGTTGTAGATTTCGCCGTTGAAGACGATCCATGCCGTGCGGTCTTGATTATGGATGGGTTGCTGGCCGCCCGCGAGGTCAATGATGGCGAGGCGGCGCATGGCTAGACCCACGCGGCCGTTGAGGTAGAATCCGTCCTCGTCCGGGCCGCGATGATGAATCGCTTCGTTCATGCGGGACAGCAATTCGCCGTCAACCGCATGTTCGTCGCGGTGCACGATTCCGACAATTCCACACATTCAGAAATCTATCCTCTCGGAGAGACGACGCGCGATCTCTTCGAGTTCCTGCTCGCGCTCTATTTTCCAACGCTCGTAGCGGCGTTGTGCTTCGACGACATGTACCGCTTGAACCCGCGCGCTTTTCGCCTTCACCGCCTGCATCTGACGGTCTTCCTGCCGCTCGCGCAACAGCACGTAGCCGACGCCGACGAAGATGAAGTAGAAGACGAGAATCTGCGAGCGCTGCCTGTAGGCCGTCCCGACGTTGCCCTGAAAGACCGAGTAGGCGAGCGTCAGCATCGAAGTGAAGATAAGAATCGGCAGCGCCTGCCTGAGCCGGTACTTGACCGTGAACCACACACCCAGACACAGCAGCGGGAAACATCCCCACCAAAGTAACATCTCCGGCAACGTGATGCTCTGCCGTAGATTAGCGACTTGCCACGGGAACGGCGCGAAGAGCAGGTAGAGCATGCCGATTGGAACTGCGCTGAGAGCGCCGCTCGCCGTCGAAACGTCAACGTCTTTGCCGAAGCCCGATTTGGCAGAGGTCGCCAGATCGGCGCGGCTGACCTGCACGGCCTCAAGAGTACCGAATCTTTCAAGCTGGCTTCCCGCGTTGCGCAGGACGCCGAACCAAGTCAGTCCCAACCCGATCACTCCGATCACCAGTGCCTGCCTCGCCAGACTCTTCGTCGTCTGCGGCTTCATCCCCACCACGAACGACCCCACTATCGCCGCCACCGTCATGTAAAAGATGTAGAACCTGAAACTCAGCAGCCCGAACAATGCCAGCGCCAACACCATCACGTTGCGGGCGCTCAAC
>JBAVPI010001009.1:0-1619 GCA_049692915.1 Pyrinomonadaceae bacterium | reverse complement strand
GGGGTCACAAGATTCGCAGTGGAATCTCTGCTACTGATTGTTCTATTCGTTATGTTCTATTGGTCACGACGGTTGAGGAACATCATTGGCGTATTAGGAACATACTTAAGAATCCGGGGATGGTCTTATTGGGAGGTTGACGGTACTGAATACAGTAAGAAATCATATGTGAGTCAAACTAGATTGCCGGCAGTCGTGTTTGTGGTACTAGGAACGCTGTCTTTCCTTTCTGTCCTAATCACTTGTATATCGCTTCAATTGGATGAAGGAGCTAAGTGGGCTGGCGGCATAACCCTTGTACTCTATGTGCTGTATGTAATCTTCGTTTTAGGGATGGGATTCAAGAAGTGGTTCTTCTCTGATGAACAAGTAGAACATAGATGGAATTCGATAATTAAGAATCAGGAAGTCAATAAATAACGAGGCGCGACCTAACAACGGCATGCACCCGACGCCCTGTCACGTTGCCTTTCATGCACATTGCGAAGGGGCGCATTCAGCGACGACGGCAACACGATGAACATCGAATGGTTTTATCCGGGCGGCGGGTACAAGGCGACCGCGACTAAAGTTTAAGTGAGCGCGCGCCGTGGAAGGATAAAATCTCTTGTTAAGGAGATTCCCGGCTTCGTCAAACGTCTTCGGGAACGGGGCGCAGGCTGATGACGAGCGCGATGATACACAAGGCCCAGCCCGTGCCGATGATGACGGTCAGCCAGCCTTGCGCGATGGGCGCGGGGTCGGGCGCGTTGAAGTTGTGGAGAACGTTTTGCAGGTGCGTGAAGAAGCTCGCGTAGCCGAGGCCGCACGCGAAGCCCCACGCGGCGGCGAGATAAGGGCGTCCGGCGCGTGCGTCGCGGCTGCTGCGCCACGCGCCGTAAATCAGGAGCGCGCCCATCACGTAATCGTCGAAGAAGTTCGGTGGCCAGTCCTGCCAAGTGTGCCAGCGCCGGATGGTTTCGCCGAGCGGCGCGAGGATGCCGAAGACGAGAGCGAGGCGGCGGCTGAAAGCGAGTGACATGAAAGTTTCCTCCTTCATCGCGCGTCTTGACCGCCCACATTCATCGGATCATTCCGCGACGGAGTGTTGAAGCAGCCCGCCGAATTTTCTTTCAAGCGACATCCAGTCCCGCTCATCAAACGTCGCCGCGTGCTCGATGAAATATTCGAGTTCGTCGAACCCTCTGTAGCCGCCGCCGACGACCGAGGCCGCTTCGCCGAACATTGACCATCCCTCCCGCAAAGCTTCTCTCGTTTGACCGGGGCGGCGTTGTTCTTCGAGCGAATCGCGCATGCGCCGACGCGCGTATTCAACCGCGTCCGCGAGCGTCGGAAAGCCGCTCACGAGCGTCTCGTGTCGGCGCTCCTGATAGTGAGACATATCAAGCACGAGGACGCTGAAACTCCGCCGGTCGGAAGCCCTCTCTTCTGCGCACGTCTTCATCACAACCCCGCGCCGGGTTTCTCGACCTCGTAGCCCGCGGCGACCCACGCGCCCGTGCCGCCCGTCACGTTTAATAGATGCCGGAAGCCGCGCGCGGCGAGCAGGCTCGTGGCGGCGCTTGAACGATAGCCGCCCGCGCAGATGACGGCGAGCGGGTGCGCGTGGTTAAAATCTC
>JBAVPI010001008.1:0-7103 GCA_049692915.1 Pyrinomonadaceae bacterium | reverse complement strand
GTTTTTTTTCAACTCTTCCATTAAATTTTCATCCCCCCATTCGACCAATGTTTCTGAGACAGCCATCTTCCAACAACTCTACGAATTGAATTTATCAGAACTCTTCTCTTCGCCGGCGCGTTATGACCATGCGGGCAACACAGCGTTTTAATGCTTCGACATTTCGCACAAACGTATCGGCTTCGTTTCTGATAGCCGCGCTCGATGCGCCATAGTGCTTCGCGTCCCTGATGGAGTTTCGCGCGCCGTGGGAACGCATCGAGCACCAAGCCATCTCGATCTAACTCCATCACAATCCGCATTCCCGTCTCTGTCGTTCCCCTGTAGCAGTTGACGAACTCGCCCCACTTGTAAGGCTCTCGATTCGCATACGCCTGAGCAATCGCCCGCGCGACCTGTTCTCTCGTCCAGTCACGCGGGAAGAACGCGCTTCCGTCTCGCCTCTTCCGCCCATACATAAGAACCGTAGCCCGGTAGATGCCCCGGCTATCCGGCGAGGTGCGCGTATCTTCGTAGATGATGTGACCACGCGCGGCCACCACTGCCGGGTCTTCAAGATGAAAGCCACGCATCATGTAATGATGCACAACACCGTCCCGCATGTTTTGTGGGATTGCCTGTCCTTCAAAAATTCGCACTCTGCCCTGCTCAGAAATTATCTGCTCTTGCATAACGTCTCCCTTCAATTGCTGGCGTCATACACGACGAGTAGATAAACTCCCGTCAGGGTATGTCGCATTTGGTTTAAGCGCCTTGCGACGTGCTTTAGAGGCAGCCATGTGTTATCAGCACATGGCTGTCTCGCTTTACTTCAAAGAACAATTAACTTGAATTAAATGAGAAGTTCTTAAAGCTTCTCACTTCCCACACCCTATGTTTTATTTCCTATCCCGCCTCCAACTCTCCGCGCCATCCTCGCGCACTCGCACAAGCTGTCAACCTTCGCTCCGCTCAGGTTCTCCGCTCCGCTTCGCCCCTACGGGTGACAACCTGTGCTCCTTGCGCTTCATAGTCGCTATGAGTTATCGGCTTGCTCTACTCAAAGCTTATTTATGAACGTCTTCAAATCTGCGTTTTTAATATTCCATCCTCTTCCCCTCTTAGCACCCTTGAGCCGTTTTTTCTTAATAGCCTCGAGAAGAAAATCTTTCGACAGTCCAGACAGTTCCGCAGCCTCAGTAATTGATAGCGTAAGCTTCTCTGCTATCGGCACAAGTGGCTTGGCCTGTTTCTTCGTACCGAGGTGCGCCAGTCCGTTTTGATCGAGCGTAGCTACAATTAACTGCACGATCTCACTAAACACTCGCGCCTCCCCAACATCCGAAAGGCGCGCAAGGCTTCGCGGCTCGTGTTCGCGGCTTTCGTTCCCTTCACTCACGACCGCGCCACGTGGCGCACGGTGCGCGTCCAGCTTCGCCTTTAGCGCCCGCAACTCGCCCTCGTCAAAGTCAGCCACATCACCCGTTTTGCCCTTCACCATCCGCCGCCCAATGTTTCCTTGCGTGACGTGATACTCCAACGCTCGCGTGCTGATGCCTAGATATGCCGCCGCATCTTTTTTGTTCATGCCCGAATTACATCATAGCCACGTAAGACCCGCAAGGTTTCGCGCCTTAGTTTCGCACCCTTCGCACCTTAAGTTAATCGTGCGTCCGATAAATCCTAAAACTTTGAAGCTGCCGGGTTGCTTCTCAGTCCATACCACACCGCCCCCCCCAACGTCCGAAACGTTGCGAATGGATAGCGCCATGACAACTGCGAGCGGCGATAGCTCCGCACTTCCGCATACTTCGCGGCGACCAATTCTTTGAACTCTTCGAGCTGTCCGCGCCCGATCATCTCCACCCCGATGTCTTTTAAGGGCCGCCCCCTCGCCCTCGCCCTCAGTAGTAACCCCTCACGTTGGGTTTTGCCGTCAGATAGGTTTTGAGTATCAAGGTAAGCAGTCCGCGCTTTCAGCGCGGCAAGCGTCTCGGCGTCAGGTTCATCACCCCATGCAAGCGACTCCCGCACGCGGTCTAACAACTTGAAGTCGTTGACCGTCTCGACCTCGCGCCGAACGAACTTGTTATTCTCGACCTCCCACCGCGTTTCTGTGACAATCTCCGCGCTCGCCTGTAAAGCTTCGTAGCGTTCTTCGGTCGTGATGCCTTCCCCGGCCCGCGCGAGCTCCGCGCGCCGCAACTGGTCACACTCGCGCGCCCGCCGCTTTGCCTTTAACGCCTCAATCTCCTCATCTGTCCGCCACTCTCGACAGTCACCCAACAATTCAAACATGCGCGGCCATCGTTCAATGCCGGCAACCTCGACCAACTGCGAAGTCGGAACTTTAAGCCAACTATTATTTTTAGTGATGTACTTACAAACTTCGTTGACGGCGGACTCCAACGAGACGACGCCCCGACGCTCATGACTTGGCCGACGATCAACAGCGAGGCGCACATCACAGACCGCCAGCCCGTCGCGCGTGTTAATGGTTTCCTCAATACCGAAAGCATCGAACGCCGCGAGCAATGATTCTGTAAACTCTTTTCGTAAATCAGCCCATACAATCCAACGTGAGCAGACCAATATATGAATGTGCGGATGATACCCGTCGCGCTCGATGTCCCATTCGCGCGCCTCACGCTTTAGTGTTCGCTCGTCGCCAAGTGTGAACTCAACGCCCTTCACCCCAGCACGGCACAACTCGCGCCAGTACCTTTTCTTTCGGAATAAGACCCACGCATGGTCAAGTATTTTTAGCGATGTTTCTATACTCACCCCGCGAAGCGTTGGCATGGTAAGCGTGACTAAACGCCATGCTTCCTGTCTCCCCACGCGCACACGCGAGACGGCCCCACGCGCACGCGCACGCGCCCGCTGGCTGCGCTTTGAGAGGCAATTAGGACAAAGCCGCTCGCTACAAGCCGCGAGCGCACCAGCGGCCTCATATAACTCGCCAACATCATTGTGGATGCTGTCACCATGCCACACATTTTCTAGGCCGCTGCACTCCCGCACCTTCACTGCTACGGCAAGCGCGCGAGCCTGCGCTACAGCGTCACGAACGCCGCTTTCTATGCGACTGGCAATCTGTAGCCCTTGCGTTGATTTATAAGACGCAATGCCTACAACGTCGCGCGACGCAGTTTCAAGTTTTTGTGTTTTAAGAAGTGTTTGCACTCTCGACAATTGCCGTAAGTGGCAGCGCCGAGGGCTTGAAGGAATCTAAGAAAGACTAGTAGAATCCTAGCAGAGCACGCCGCGCCGGAATCGCGGAATAGCTTAGAGCGCGTCGTCAGTTGGTCGCTGGCGGCGCGTTCGTTTTTTATGGAAAGAACTAAAGCCCCTGCAACCTATCATCTGATTCTCTAAGCGTCAACGATTTTTCAAATTATTACCCTATGACATTTCCTCATGTCGGAGTGTCATATCGTGTCGCATCGTTATTCTTTCAAGCCATCTACTATGAGACTCAGCCAATCGAAACCTAGCCACTGTCTGTAGCGCCTTACGCGGGGATGCCCGAATGAGCGTGTAACCTCCCCATAGTTGTAATTCCAAGCGTTGCGATGAAAACGCCCTTCGCTATCGAACCATTCCAAACGTCTGGTCTTAAATCCAACGTGCCGCATCATCCGCAGTAATGTCGGACAGTCATAAAACACTTTATGATCTGGCTCATTAGGGCCATACACAAACAAGCGTGAAAACAACTGGCCGCCCCCATTCGGCACAGACCACCATTGAAATTTTGAGTCCCGATAGTTTCTATCTGGCACGGCGATTCGCACACGCCCGCCCCTTCTCAAATACTTGTAAAAATTGTGTAGAGCATCCAACCCATCCGTGAACGTCATATGCTCTAAACATGATTCGCACAAAATCCGGTCAATCGAGTCGGGCGCAAAGTGACGTGACCAGTCCTCACCTCGCCTGATATCCAACGTAGCCGCATCGGTGCTCACCCATCCGCTCTGTGTTTGAGATTTTGCGCCGACAATCAACTTCACCCCATCACCCATGTCTTACTCCTGTGTCATCATTCCCAGAGCGCACGCGGCATGGCTTCTCTCATCATCAATCGCCTAGCAACAGAGCAACTACAGCCGCGCCGCCCACTATTAATAAAGCCTGCTCACTCTTTAACCCCGTGTGCTTTTTAACTTCATAATCCAGAGCCTTTTTTGCTGCCGCACTACTTGCGTCCGAAACTACGCTACGCACATATTCCTCGACGCCATTTGCCGCCCACTCGAAATGCACCGGGTCTGCCTTGCTAAAGTCCCCACCCCATATAAGCCCCACGCGCTTTCCTTCGTCCCCTATTGCCCGTTGTACAGACGCAGAGTTAGAACCAACCGCTACTACATCAACAGCCAAACCCTTTTCATGCTTGGACGTTCCTGGCTTCGCTACTGGATTAGGATTGCTGGCACGATTGGCATAAAGAGAGGCTTGCTTTGCAGTGCTACGAAGTCCTGATGAAACTCTAATTACTATTCCTTGCCGAGACAGATTGTTAGCCATCTGGCGAACCCGCGCCGCTAAGTCCGCGTCCACTGCTGATAATTTCTGTTCCGAAACACTATCCATAAGCATCCGCCATCATCACTGAAATTATTTACTGCTCAGGCGCAGCATTTTCTTTCAGTTCTGTAATCAGGTTTTCAATCCACGCTATGGAATGCGGCAGCTTCTTTAGATACAGAGCTCCCGTTTCTTCACTCAACATATTCACCAAATCAATTGGTGACAGCGCAAAAACCATGCTCAGTTGAGCACCGTGCTCAGTATTGTTTCTGCTGAAGCTTTCGACTGCTGCGACCGCGCGAGTGGTCGGAGCATCCGCAGTTATATCTTCGACAATTACCGAGATGATTTGCTCATATGGCTTTAGCATTTCATTCGTTATCTCTATGCTCTGCCCGTTCCCATTTCCCTGTTCGCTGCCCTTACCTCTCCATCTACTAATAGCTGTTGGAACCATTGACAGCCCCTTATCAATCAAGTTCATTGCTCGATGCACGTTTTGTGCTGTCGGGTCATTTCCAGCGGGGTTTACCCGCTCGGACATCTCTGTTATCCGGTCAAACATTCTCATGAAGTTGTCGAAGGGGTCTGGCGTCTCTTGCGAACTGGATGTGGCGGCGGGCTGCAATTCCTTCACCAGCTTGATTGTTTCTCGGAGTTGTTCAGTCTGCGTAAGTTGTCGCGGCGGGGTTCGATCTTCCGTGGTCGTCTGCATTTCTTCTCGTATGGCTCCGAGAACCTGATTAAAACTTTCCTGTTGTCGTGCTAGGGCACGATCTACGATGACAGCTATATCCTCGGCCCCTAAACCCGGAGACTGTGGAGCAGAGGCTACAACCGGCGATGGCATCGCGTCAGGGGCAATCCTTCGCACGTCCGGCCTGATTTCAAGCGCCCAACTATCCGCAATCTTGCTCCCACGGCGAAGCTCCACCGCGTACCAACCCGGCGTGCTGATTTTCTTAAACTTCGTTTCGTAGTCGTCAGAGTTTGGCAGCACAGCGGCCATCTCTCCGCGCGCACGCGGGTCAAATCTATTGTCCTCGTGATAGCGCGGCAGAGGATAAAAGTAGAGGCGTTCATTCTCCGCCTTTACGTGCCGAAGTTCGGTAAACTCTTCGTCGTCAAATTCGTCGTCTTCCGGTCTTAGTTCCGGGATGCGGTTCGACATCGTTTCCGGCTCTCCTTCCGCACGGCGTTTCGTAAATCTCCCGTAGTTGTTCGGGAAACTTCAAGATTTACGCCCGTACATGACTATTCACCCACCCGAAAATTCGTTAAGAGGATGCGCGATTGTTCAGTAGCTTTTCCTTGAAAGCTTCCAATGCATCGCGCACCCTCTTCTCTCTGGGCCTCCGCTTCATCTGAAAATCAAAGATGAGCGGTTCATCACCGGCGACGCCAGTAATAAACACACGGAGGCCCGGCGCGTGTTTTTTACGAGTCTTCTTCCTCGTCGCCATCGTCTTCCTCTTCGTCGTCGCTTTCCTCCAGTTCGGGCAACTCGTCAGTGCAGAGGCCCGCGATCTTGTTGAGCGCATCCAACTGTTCGCTGCGCGTCGGCCCTGCCGACTGTGCAACGTCGTAGATGTCTTTAATTGCATCGTGCGCCTCTTCAAGCGCCTGCGACTTCTTCACCATTTCTCTGAATCTCCTTCTAAATTGAGTTAAGAATTAACGCGCCCCATAACATGAGCCGCGCCCCTTTGCTGTCCCGCCAACTTAAACATGAACGCTTCACGAGGCGACGAACAAAAACTGCACATTTGCAGTTTTTGTTTAGGCTCTAAAAACAGAGAAGGTGCAACTCTGGTAAAGATATTTCCAGAGTTGCACCTTCTCTAAACTACAGACCAAATTGTGATTACGTCAGAGTTGTACTACCACTCTGGTAATACTTTTGGACTACACGCAAAACCGAGCGCCGGATGTCTTCGGCTCCGCGTTCCGGCTCCTTTTTCAGCAATTTAATTTCGACTGCCTTCCGCGCATCCCTATCATTTTCACCAAGGCGTACTTGTGAAATATAGTCCGCCAAAATATTCCTTGTCTTTTTTAATGTTTTTTCCCTCTTCTTTTTCGGAGGTTCCTTCGCCGCTGGGAGGCTGGCAATTGATTGTTTCGCTTCGTCTCGTGTTTCTATTGTTGGGCTGGAAACATGTGGCTCTGGGTAAACAGCATCCGCCAGTATATTAATAATCTTAATCTTTGCTTGCGCCTCTTCCACCGCTTTTTGCAACAATACTTCTGGCCGTCTCTGCCTCTCTTCCTCTAGCTTTGCTTTTATCGCAACAATTCCAAGAATTGTTGCCAATTCTACCAACTCCCTGCCCAATGACTTTTTCTTTGCTTTCTTTGCTGCGAAGTGTGACGTACCGGACTTTTTAAAGCCCGGTTCAGTCACTAGCCCCAATGCCATTGCTAATCTCTTAGCTGAAAGAGAATCCTTTTTTGCGCACGTGTTTTTTTTCAACTCTTCCATTAAATTTTCATCCCCCCATTCGACCAATGTTTCTGAGACAGCCATCTTCCAACAACTCTACGAATTGAATTTATCAGAACTCTTCTCTTCGCCGGCGCGTTATGAC
>JBAVPI010001007.1:0-3745 GCA_049692915.1 Pyrinomonadaceae bacterium | reverse complement strand
CGCCCTTGAGCGAACCGCTCACGCCTGCGGGCGACGGAGAAATAATCGCACAGCCGGATCAACCCCCGCAGCCTTCCGACGCTCCGGTGATGAAATGACGAATGCCGCACGGCGGAGCGATGAATTTCAGATCGAGGCTTCGCGTCTGATTCGTCATTCAACGCTGTGCCTTCAACCAAGTTCTTGTGAGTGCTTAATGGAAAATCAACTCGACGCTTTTCGACGCGAGCAGCCCACCCCGCTCGCACAAAGGCCGCTTAATTTGCCGACCCCCTCCGAGACGATGCTGTCGAACGGCCTGCGCGTCGTCGTCGTCGAACAAAACCGCCTGCCGCTCGTCAGCTACCGGCTCGCGTTTCGCACGGGCGACGCGTTCGACCCGCCCGCATTGCCCGGTCTGCTTGAAGTCGTGACCGGCATGCTTCTCGAAGGCACACGGACGCGCACGAGCCGCGAGATCGCCGAAGCGACGGCACGCTACGGCGCGTCGCTCAACGCCGGAGCGGGTTCAGACCACACGACCGTCGCCGCCGCCGCTCTCTCGATGTACGGCGACGAAGTGCTTGAACTGCTCGCCGATGTCGCGCTCCGGCCATCATTTCCAGACGACGAACTGACGTTGACGAAGGTCAACGCGCAGCAGAACCTGATCGCCCAACGCGCGCAGCCATCCTTTCTCGCCTCCGAAACGCTCTCGCGCGTCATCTTCGGCGAGCATCCTTACGGCGTCGTCTCCGCCACGAACGAGTCGCTCGAAGCGATCACGCGCGACGAGTTGGTGCGCTTTCATCGCTCGCTGTTCGTTCCGGCAAACGCCGCGCTGTTCGTCGCGGGCGACGTGCGGCGCGATGAGTTACTTAAACGCGCCGAAGCTCTATTCGGCGATTGGCGCGGCGGCGAAGCGCCCGCGGCGGAGTTTCCCACGCCCCCCGAAAGCGATGGGCGCGCGCTCTATCTCGTGGATCGTCCCGGCTCAGAGCAGTCCAATATCGTCATCGCCAACCTCGCCATCAAACGCACCGACCCCGACTATTTCCCTGTGCTCGTGATGCACACGATACTCGGCGCGACCGCCTCTTCGCGTCTCTTCATGAACCTGCGTGAAGAGAAGGGCTACACCTACGGCGCTTATACTTCGCTCGACGCGCGTCGCTTCGCCGGTAGTTTTCGCGCCACCGCCGAGGTGCGGACGCCCGTCACCGGCGCTTCGCTCACGGAGTTCTTCGGCGAGTTCGCGCGCATTCGCGACGAGGACGTGTCCGACAAGGAACTGCGCGACGCGAAGTCTTACCTGACAGGCATCTTTCCCATCCGGCTCGAAACGCAAGAGGGACTTGTTGACCAGCTCGTGCAGATGAAAATGCACGGCCTGCCCGACGACTATCTTCTGACCTATCGCGAGCGCATTGGTGATGTGACTATCGCCGACGTGCGCCGCGTGGCGAACGAGTACATCACGCCCGAACGCTCGGCCATCGTCATCGTCGGCGACGCCGCGGCCATCGGCGAGCAGGTCAAGCCCTTCGCGGAGCGGATTGAGATTTACGACAGTTCAGGCAAACGCAGAGAGGCCGAAGCCTCCAACATCACCACGCAATCATAAGGCAGCGCGAAAAATATAGGACGGCAGGAAAAAGGAATCGCAGATGCAAATTGAAGGAAACTGGAATCTGGAAGTCTCGACGCCCTTCGGCAAACAGCCGGCGACGCTCATCTTCGAGCGCGCGGGCGGTAACTTGAGCGGCAGGATTACCTCTCAACTCGGCAATGCCCCGCTCCGCGACATCGAGATGAAAGATGATGGCTTCGTCGCCGCCGTCTCGCTCGAACTACAGGGACGCGCTTATGAAGCCGACATCTCCGGTCAGGTCAGCGGCGACCAGATCGAGGGCAACATCAACGTTAAGTTCCCCTTCGCGCCGACCGTTAAATTCAGCGGCTCGCGTGCTTCATAGGGCATCATTCTCAAGGACAAGTAAGGGAACGACAAGCAAGACGACGATGACGTTCGTTAATCCGCGAACGCCACCGTCAACTCGCGCAAGCTGGCCGAATCGCTCGCGTCCTGCCGCGAAGACTCTTCACGATTGACGTACCGGTACAGAATGTCGCGCTGCTGCGGCTGGAAACCCGCCTCGCGAATCAGGTAGCGCAGCATCTTTTCGTCAGCCTCGTTGTGCGCGCCCGCCGCCGAGACGACGTTCTCCTCAATCATAATCGAACCCATGTCGTCCGCCCCGAACCGCAACACCGCCTGACCGAGCCGCAGCCCTTGCGTCAGCCAAGACGACTGGATGTGCTCCACGTTGTCGAGAAAGAGACGCGAGACGGCGACCATCTTCAAATAATCAACGCCGGTCGGCTCTTCCGTGATGCGACGACCGAGCGCGGTGTTCTCTCGCTGAAACGTCCACGGGATGAAAGCTGTGAAGCCGCCCGTCTCGTCCTGCAAGTCGCGCACGCGCTGCAAGTGGCGGACGCGGTGCTCCACGCGGTCGCCGATGCCGAACATCATCGTCGCCGTGGAACGCAGACCCACTTTATGAACGGCGCGCATCACGCCGAGCCATTCGTCGGTCGTACACTTCGTCGAGACGCGCTTGCGCACCTCGTCGTCGAGAATCTCGCCGCCGCCGCCCGGCAATGAATAAAGTCCCGCCGTCTTCAAACGCATCATAATCTCTTCATAGGAGAGACCGGAGATGAGGTGGATATTGTGTATCTCCGGCGGCGAGAAGCAGTGAAGTTGGAAGTCCGGATATTTCGCATGGAGCGCGCGCAGGAGGTCTTCGTACCACTCGATGCCGAAGTCCGGGTGCAACCCGCCCTGCATGAGAACGCCCGTGCCGCCGAGCGCGAGCGTTTCGTCAATCTTCTCGCAAATCTCCGCGAGCGTCCTGACGTAAGTGTCGGGCTTGCCGGGCCGCCTGTAGAAGGCGCAGAAGGTGCAGACGACGTTGCAGACGTTCGTGTAGTTGATGTTGCGGTCAATGATGTACGTGACGACGCCGGACGGGTGTTTGCGCTGCCGCACTTCGTCTGCGGCGACGCCGATGCGCGCGATGTCATTTGATTCGAGCAGCGTCGCGCACTCGTCCGCGCTCATGCGCCCGCCCGCGAGCACGCGGTCGAGAATCGGTTGAATGTTAGTGTTGGTGTTCATCAATTGTTCGACGGAACTTTCAAAATGCAAAGCGATGCGCTGAGCGTCGGCATTTCGCCAAAGTTGCAACGCCCGCCGCGACCGGCACGGCATGGGCGCCGCCACGGTCGCGAGTCCTTCATTTAACTGCCGCCGGGCAGCCGCACGGTGAACGTCGAGCCTATGCCGTCAGCACTCCCGGCTTCAATCTCCGACGTGACAGGACATGCCCGCATAACTGGTAGCAAGTCTTATGCCCGTGCCGCTCAAGCCTTGCGCTTGAAATCCTTTTCGCTCTCTTCCAACATTCTCAACGGCTGAACCTCTTCAATCACGCCATGCCGGTACGCTAGTTGATAAAAGAGTTCGAGTCCAGCAAGCATCTCCGCATCGAGAATGAAAGATATATTGTCGCGGAGGTACGCGAGCAGTTCGGCGCGTGACCGACCGAGTTCCCTTTCGTAACCGGCTGCAATCTCTTCCGCGTGCGCCAGTCCCTCGTCTCGCGCGGACGCAAAGTCAACGCCGCGCGCGGCATCGCTCGCACCCGTGCGCGCCATCCACATCGCGAAGACGAATCCCAATCCCGTGAACTCGCGCCAC
>JBAVPI010001006.1:0-1858 GCA_049692915.1 Pyrinomonadaceae bacterium | reverse complement strand
AGTTATAGCCGACGACGGGAAACCAGTAGCGCCGCTCCGTGTCCATCCCCTGCCCGCGCAGCAGGCGCACGCGCGCGGCCAGCGCATCGTCGTCGGTCGTGACCATGCCGCCCTCGCCGGTGGCGATAATCTTGTTGCCGTAAAAACTGAAGGCCGCCACGTCGCCGAGCGAACCTGCGGGACGCCCCTTGTAGAGCGCGCCGTGAGCTTCGGCGGCGTCTTCGAGAAGGAACAGACCATGACGGCGGGCGACGGCGCGGAGCGCGTCCATCTCCGCGGGCTGACCGTACAGATGCACGGCGATGATGCCCTTCGTGCGGGACGTAATCTTCGCCTCGACCTGCGCCGGGTCGAGATTCCAAGTCTCAGGCTCGGAGTCAACGAAGACGGGACGCGCGCCGCAATAAGTGACGGCGTTGGCCGTCGCCACAAACGTCAGCGTCGGCACGATCACTTCATCATTCGGCGCGACGCCGAGGGCGACGAGCGCGAGATGCAGGGCCACCGTGCCGTTGCAACAGGCGACGGCGTGGCGAACTCCGCAGAACTTTGCGAAGGCCGCCTCGAACAGTTCGACGTACTTCCCGCTCGAAGAAATCCAGCCGGACTCCATGCAGTCCGCGACGTACTCTTTCTCTCTTCCGGCGAGCACGGGGGCCGCCACGGGGATGAACGGCCTCCCCGCCGCACTGCCCTGCCCTGTGCGTTCGGGCGCAACCCCGGTATCAATCTCCAGTTCGACGGCCATGTCTTTTCTTCGTCCCGTAATGCCCCGGCGATTCGTCGTTAAATGAGTTAGTTTGAGATGCCGGTACGGTACGCGTACCAGAGGCCGAAAGCAATACTTAATGCGCCGACGGCGATTTGCAATCCGTAGTTGACCCCGCCGAGGCGTCGCGCGCCCAAAGCGAAGGGCAGGCCGACCAGTCCCGACATCAACATCATTCCGAGGATCGAGCCGAAGCCGAAGACGGCGAGATAGAGTAGTCCGAGCACCACGGAATCGAGTTGCGCGAGGACGAGCAGGGTCAGCGCCGCCGAACCCGCAAGGCCGTGCATCGCTCCCACCAGAACCGGCTTCAGGCCGATACGTGTGACGGCATGCGTGTGCCCGCCGTCGGCTTCGGTGTGCACGGCAACTCCCTCGTGAAAGTGGACGTGCGCGTGCTCCGCGCCGTCGTGCCTGTGGCGATGAACGTGCGCCTCAGACCTGCCACGCAGGGCACGCGCGAACGCGTTGACGCCGAGCGCGATAATCATCAACGCGACGCCGAACTCCAGCCAGCCAGCGACTCTCTCCGAGATGGCGACGCGCAACGTGAGCACGAAAATGCCGACGACCACGAGCGATGCCGTGTGCCCCGCCCCCCAGAGTCCGCCGACGATGGCCGCACGCCAGAGGCTGCGATGCTCGCTGACGATGGTCGAGACGGCGACGACGTGGTCAACCTCCGTCGCGTGCTTGAGTCCGAACACAAGCCCCAGCCCCAGCACGGCGAAACCGCCGAACGACGCCAGCGACCGCTCTGTCCCGCCGCCCGCCAAGGCCCGGTTCACCAACTCCGCGCCGTTGATGCCCGCCTGCGCGAGCGCCTCGTAGCAGATTGCCGCCCCGACACACGCGATGACGAGCGAACTTAAAAGGGGCAGCACCCTCATGACGCGACTCTCGCCCGCGCGTCTCCCCTGCGCGAACCGGCTCGCATAGACGAAGAGTAGCCCGACCGCCGTGAGCGTGGCGGCGAGGCCGACGCTGAACGAGAGAATCAGCGAGAGGCCGTAGCCGACGCGTCCCAGAGAGATGGCCGACAGCATCACCACGAGCGCCGACGGGCACGGCAGCAAGCCGCCCGACACG
>JBAVPI010001005.1:0-6924 GCA_049692915.1 Pyrinomonadaceae bacterium | reverse complement strand
GCGCTCGACCGTCACGTCAAAAGCGTAAGCGCCGCGCTCGTCCACATTCAATACGCGCCGCTCGCCGCCAACCAGCGCGAAGGCGCGCGACTTCGGCTCGACGCGCCCGCGGATGTTGAAAGTCTTTCCGGCTTGAAGATGCGACAGGGTTTCAACGGTCGGCGCGTTCATCTCCGACGCGGCGCGCGCGGGCATCGGCCCTTTGACGTAGCGGGCCGCCACGATGTCGGGCGTGTCGAGATTGCGCCCTTCCTGTAGGTTGACGGCGAGGCGTATGAACTGTGCCATAGACCACGCGAGCGGCGTCGCCGAGCCGGTGCCCTCGCCGAACTTAAAATTCGTGTTTGTGCTAACTGAACTGTCCCAGATTTGCTCCGGGATCATGAGGCCGTCGTTGGCGAAATTCTGCATCGCGTCGAGCCTTGTGCGCGCGCGCGCCGTCTCTCCACGGGCGAGTTCATACTGCCCGCGCTCGCCCGCCAGCAGCGCCCAGAGTCGGCCCTTGCCCGTGTAGTTCCCGTCGAAGTTCCACAGCCTGCCGTCGTCGAACTCGCCGTAGCCGTCGTGGTTGTAGCGATACCAACTCTCGCCGTTCGGCGTCTCGACTTTAATGACTCCGTTGACGACGGCGATGGACTTGGCGATGAGCGCATCGGTCGGACTCTTAATGCCGAGGCGCACGAGTTCGAGAAATCCGGCGTCCACGATCTCGCGCTCGTCATACGTGCCCCCGCCGTTGCCGACGTTGAAGGGCGCGCCGTCGTTCGGGTCGTCGTTATCCGTCAGGCGCAGATAATAATTCCCGTCGCCATACTTCCCCGTCTTCGTCGCCATCCAACGCTCAACGTTGCGCGCCCAATCGTCAGCCGCCGCGAGGTACAGGCCCGCCGAAATCCCGTCGTCGTTGCGCCGCGCGATCTCGGCCGCGCAGACCAGTCCGGCGATCTCCGCCGCGATTGTCGAGGGCGAGTAGCCGGGCTTCTCCTCCCAACGCTCCTGCGGCGTGCGCGGGCCGTTGCGGATGAGAAAATCGGCGGCTGGCCGGACATGCTTCGTCCATGTCTCGGTGTCCGTGCGTCCGAGTTGGTAGGCGAGTATGAGCGGGAAAGAGACTTCGTCCAACTGCAAGGAACCCCAGAAGGGCCGCCCGTCGAGCCAAGAGTTTTGCGGAAAGCTGCCGTCCGATTTCTGTTGAATGCGGAACAGATAATCGAGCGCGCGGTCTGCCGATGCCTTATCGCCGAGCGCATAGAAGGCCGTCGCCACTTGATACAAATCGCGCGACCAGACCAGATGATAGCCGCCTATGTTCGGCTCGTTCGCGTTCGCCCCGCCGCCCCACGGCACGGAGAGCGAAGCGATCATCGCGCCCCTGTATGTTTTATCCTCGTGCGCCTTCAACACCATCGCGGCCATGTCGAACTGCCTTTGATACTTCGGCTCGACGCGCCGCAGCGTTTTGACGTAACCATGCCAACCGTCTTCATACTCTGCGCGCGCCTTCGTGAACCCTTTGGCGAGCGAGAGGCGTGCGTTCTTCAGAGCCTCCGCAGGCTCTTTGCCGAAGCCGAGGGCAAGCGTGAATTTTGAGGGACTCTTGATTTCCGCCACCTGCACGACGTTGCCGTCGGCGGCGCGCGTATAACGTGACTGGAGTCCGAAACCGCCGCGTTGCAACTCCGTGAGGCCGTCGCTCGTCTCGAAATAGCCGTTCGTCGTCTCCGCGAATCCGCCGCTCACGACGAGCGCCGACGCTTTGTCGGCGTCCGAAGCAAGCAACGCGTCGTCTTCAGTCCACGCAGAATCGTGCATGCCGCTGTTGTTAAGCGAAGGGTCGTAATAAACGTAGAGCCTTTGCAGAGAGCGGCAACGCCCCTTGAACTCGACATCAATCAGGATGGTCGAACGTTCCGGGTCAATCGTGTAAGTTTTGCTGATGGTGAAGGAATGATTCTCGTTGATCTGCCGGAACGAGAGCGACTGCGCATCGCCGATCTCGACCCGGTGGGTCGTGAGCATGCTCTCGGTTTGCGTCCCACCGCATCCCGTGACGACGAACTCAAGGTCGCGCGTGTTCGCCACGTCAACGGTCGGGTAATAGACCTCCGTCATCACGCCTTCGCGCAGCGTGAACCACACTTTCGACTCCAGCGAGTTCGACGTGCCCACGGCGGATTTGCCCGCGCTCGTCCACTTCGCCTCGTGGCCCGGCGCACCCGGCGCGAGGTTGTTGCCCGTCGCCTGCGCCCGCAAATCAGAGACATTCAACAGCAGCAGCAACAACAAAATGAGCAGCACAGGGCAGCGCGATCTTTTTTTCATAATTGGTCGTTACTAGCCGCGACGCCTGCCGAGCATGTCGAAGCCGACCGCCGCGACGAGCACCACGCCCTTGACGATATACTGCGTGTAGTTCTCGACCCGTAAAAGCGACATGCCGTTATCGAGGCTCGCCATAATCAGCGCGCCGAGGCATGCGCCGAAGATCGTCCCGCGCCCGCCCATCAGACTCGTCCCGCCGATGACGCACGCCGCGATGGCGTCGAGTTCCATGTAGCTGCCCGCGTCCGGCGAAGCGCTTCCGACGCGCGACGTGTGCAGCAGCGAAGCGACGCCGACCAGCAGGCCGAGCACGCAGTAGGCCGATAAAATGTAGCGACGCAAGTTGATGCCGGAGAGTCGAGCGGCGTCGGGGTTGCCGCCGATGGCGTAAAGATAACGCCCGAAGGTCGTGTTCTGCGTCAGGAAGGCGCACAGCAGCGCGACCGCGATGAGGACGATGACGGGGATGGGCACGCCCGCCTGCGAGTTCATCAGGTAGATAAAGACGACGATGACGAGCGAAGGAAGAACGATGCGCGCCGCCGTCGCACCGGGGCCGGGGACGGACAATCCGTGCCGCCTTCGCGCGCGGTTGCCCGACAATGTCATCCAGACCACGGCGGCGATTGCCAGCGCAGCCAACGCGATGCCTACCGACGGCGGGACGTAATCAATTCCCAACGAACGGAACAGAGGAATCGTGATCGGCTTTGTCTCGCCTCCGCTCCAACCCAAGATGGCTCCGCGCCACGCGAGCATACCGCCGAGCGTCACGATGAACGCGGGGATGTTCGCGTAAGCCACGAGGCCGCCCTGCACCGCGCCGATCAAAATTCCGATGACGAGTGCCGAGCCGAGCGCGCCCGCGAGACCGCCCCGCCCCTGCATGATCGCCGCGACGCCGCCCGCTAGCCCGACCACGGAGCCGACCGACAAATCAATCTGCCCCGCCACGATGACCATCAGCATTCCGCACGCGAGCACGCCCGTCACGGCCATCTGCTGAAAGAGGTTCGAGAAGTTGCGCGGGCTTAAGAAGATTCCGCCCGTCCGCCAGTAGAAGTAGAACCAGATGGCGGCGAGCGCGAACAGCATCGTGTAAGAGCGTAGCGATTCGGACGGCAGCTTGAAGCTACCGATGCGCGTCTGTGGGGATTCGACAGCACCCGGCGGCGACACGTCCACGTTCGCGAGCGGTCGTTTGATCTCAGGTTCGTTGGCTGGTTGTGACATGAGAAGACTCCGACCACATCAGAATACGACTACCGCGAAGACATCGTTAACTCGTTCCGTCCAAGAGCGCGCGAATCACGGAGCACAGGCGTGCGCGTCGGCGGTCGCCCCACGGTCGCTGATCGTCCCGCACGCGCCCCTCTTCAAGCAGCGCGGCGTGCGTGCCCGGTCGCGCAGGACATGACGGCTTCGGGCGTCGCCTCCGCTCTCTTAAACTCGCCCGACACGCGCCCTTCGTGCAGCACGATGATGCGGTCGGAGAGGCCGAGCACTTCCGGCAATTCCGACGAGACGAGCACGATGGCGAGACCCTTGCGCGCCAGCGCATTAATCTGCGCGTAAATTTCCTGCTTCGCGCCCACGTCTATGCCGCGCGTCGGCTCGTCGAGAAAAAGCACGCGCGGATTCGTCAAGAGCCACTTCGCGAGCACGACTTTTTGCTGGTTGCCGCCGGAGAGTGTCCCGGCCACCGTGAAGACGGAGTTGGCCTTAACGCGCAAATCCTTCATCGCGCGATTGCCCGCGGCGGTCTCTGCGTCTTCGTCCGTGATGAAGCGGCCTGAGAGTTGCGCGAGGCCCGCGAGCGTCATGTTGTTGAGAATCGTCTGGTCGAGCACGAGGCCGAAACGCTTGCGGTCTTCCGTCACGAAGCCGATGCCCTGCGCAATCGCGTCCGAAGGTCTGTTGATGCGCACCGGCACGCCCGCGACCAGCACTTCGCCGGTGACGCGGCCCGCGTGTGCGCCGAAGACTCCCATCAGAAGATCGCTCCGGCCCGCGCCCATCAGACCCGCGACGCCGAGCACTTCGCCGCGCCGGACGGCAAAGCCGACATCGCGAACGAGCATCTTCCCGCGCACGTTCGGGTCTTCGATTGACATCCCTCGCACCTCGAAGACGACTTCGCCGCATTGGTGGTCGGATGCGGGAAAGATGTCGCCGACCTCTCTTCCGACCATGCGCGCGATGACGCGTGCTTCGTCAAGCACCTCAGTCGGCTCAGTCCCGACCGTGCGACCGTCGCGCAGCACGGTGATGCGGTCGCTCATGCGGAACACTTCGCCGAGTTTGTGCGAGATGTAAATCATCCCGACGCCGCGCGCGCGCAGCGTGCGAAGGATGCCGAACAGCGTCTCGACCTCCGCATCGGTGAGCGCGGCGGTCGGCTCGTCGAGAACAAGGATGCGTGCTTCCTGCGAGAGGGCTTTGGCGATCTCGACGAGTTGCTGCTGCCCGATGCCGAGTTGACCGACTGGCGTGCGAGGGTCGAGCGGAAGCTTCACCTCGTCAAGAAGTTTTTGCGCGCGACTGTAAAGCTCTTCCCGGCGAATAATGCCGAAGCGCCGAGGCTCGCGACCGAGGAAAATATTTTCCCCGATGCTCAAATCTTTGACGAGCGAGAGTTCCTGAAAGATGACGGCTATCCCGGCGCGCTCCGCGTCGCGCACGCTCGTGAAGCGTCGCACCTCGCCGCCGAGCAGAATCTCGCCGCCGTATTGCGGGTGCGGATAGACGCCGCCGAGCACTTTCATCAGCGTGGACTTGCCCGCGCCGTTCTCGCCGACGAGCGCATGAAATTCGCCTTCGTGCAGATCGAACGTCACGCCGTCGAGCGCGCGCACGCCCGGAAACGTCTTCGTGATGTCGCGCATCTCCAGCAGCGGAACGCGCACGGCAGCCGTCGTCATGTTAGTCACCACGAGAAGGCGGAAAGGATGAAGCGTAAGGAGGCGAAGACGGAACGGCCTCCGGCATCCTCTCTGTTACCCGCCGTCGTCTTCGGCCACTGATCCTTCGGCACGTTCGCGAAGACCTCTTCCATCGTGTGATAGCCGTCCTTGATGATCGTCTCCACGATGTTGGCTTTATCCACGGCAATCGGCACTTGCAAAATCGAGGGCACATCCTTTTTGCCGTTGTTGATTTTATCGGGCGCGTCCACAGGCTCTTTGCGCGCGAGTTTCAACGCGGCGTCAACGGCGCTGTAGGCGAGCGGCTTGATGGGCTTGTAGATCGTCATGGTCTGCGTGCCCTGCGCGATGCGCTGGCAGGCGTCGAGCTGCGCGTCCTGTCCTGTGACGAGCACATGGCCCGCGAGTTGTGCGCGTTCGAGCGCGGAGATCGCGCCGCTCGCCGTGCCGTCGTTCGAGGCGACGACGGCGTCCACCTTGTTATTGTTCGCCGTCAGCGCGTCCTCCGTGTAGCGAAGCGCCTCCTCCATCTTCCAGTCTTTAGCAAACGGGTTGGCGACGATCTTGATGTCGCCGCGCTCCGCCGCGGGCTTCAAAATGTTCTCCTGCCCTTTGCGCAGGAGCAAAGCGTTGTTGTCGGTCGGCGCGCCGCCGATTAAGACGTAGTTGCCGTGCGGCACATGCTGAAGCGCGTAGTTGGCCTGCAACTCGCCGATCTTCTCGACCTGATGCGAAACGTAGAGGTCAACGTCCGAATTTTTAATCAGCCGGTCGTAAGAGATGACGGGCACGTTCTTGCGGTGCGCCGCCTCGACGATGGAGGCCGCGATCTCGCCGTTGTGAGGGACGACGATGAGCACGTCAACGCCCTGCGTCAGCATGTTGTCGGCCTGACTGACCTGCCGCGCGTCGTCGCCGTTTGCCACGTCAACGATGAGTTCCGCGCCGACCTCTTTCGCGTGCTGCTCGACGAGTTGCTTATCGCGCGTCCAACGCTCTTCCTTGAGCGTGTCCATCGAGAAACCGATCTTGACCGCGCCGGTCTTCGCCGCCCCGCCACCCACGCCGCCCGCCGTACCCTGATTCTGCTGTGGCCCGCACCCGCTCGTGCCGGCAAGGAATACCACGATGATGCCAAACGCCGGCAAGTGTCTTTTGATATCCAACATAAGTTCCGCTCCTTCTATTCTCGGATCGTCGAATCGGATTCTACTCCGCGCAGGGTCGCATGACGATGACCGGTAGCGCACGCATCCGGCGCGTGGGCAAGAATCTGGCGGAGCGTGCGTGCGCAAGAATCGGCGCATTAAGGTTGAGACGTGGCATGTCTCAAACCCACTGACAAGTAAAGTCCGCCGCGCTCGCCAAACCGTCATTGACGTGCGTCAGGTCTCAACCACCGCATTAACTTGAAGAGACTGATTGAACGTGGCTTAGCTTACCAAGCTGCCGGAAAGATTTCCATTGAATTTTTCAGGTGCAAGTGTTATCTGTTGAGTCGTCAAAAACCCAACAGACAAACAAAAACGTGTTCGGGCGTTTTAAGGTAAGTGTTTTTCCCCGACCTGTTCACACACGGCAGCAGTTTATTTCCTCGCGACCGCCCCCATCGTCCGAACGATGGTGTCAGGTGAACGCGGATTCTCGCAACGAAGGGGTTTACTTTTATGAAGCATCA
>JBAVPI010001004.1:0-2005 GCA_049692915.1 Pyrinomonadaceae bacterium | reverse complement strand
TCCCCGTGGCGCGCACGCTCGCCTCGCGCGTCAGCGCGAAGACTTCGGGCAGTATCTCGTCGAGCGCCGCCTGCGTCCGGCGTTTACGTTCGGCGCGCGCCGCTTCGTCGCGCCCTAGCGAAACGTCGCCGACGGCCTTCGCTATTCCATCGCGCAGTTCGCCGATACGCGCGCGCATTTGATCGTCCGAGAGCGCCTTAACGCTTGGCTCCAACTCGTTGATGAGTGCGACGACGGGCTGGAGCGTTTTGATGTATCGCTGGTTACTGCTGCCGAAAACTTTGGTCAAAAATTTATCAATCATGATCTTTACCTTAACAAACTCAAACGAGGGGAAGGGGCTTAACGTCGGCGACCGGCGAATCTCTTTCGCGGGCCGATGCCCTCTTCCGAAACACGCGAAATGCGCCCTCAAAAGCGCAACGTGCGATTGTAAGTGAGCGTGAGAGAGCGAGGCAAGCGGGCCTTTCAAGTCTCCATGAACTTGAGACTTGAAAGGCCCGCCCGCTCTGTCGCGTGGTTAGTGCGGGGTGATCTGTTTGAGCAGGAGGTTGCCCATCGCTTGGCGCGGCATGTCGAGGTTCATCACGAGTTGCTTGCCGCTCGCAGAGACCTTCATGTTGTTGAGGACGACCGCTTCGTCGCCGCCGCGTTTCACGATGCGCCCGATGTTGATCATCGAACGATAGCCGCGCGCCATCTCTGCGGCGCGCGTGTCCGAGGGCGTGTCCGAGGTCGTCTGCGCACGGAAACGCTCGCCGTCGAGCGTGAACGTCATGCGGACGTGCGACACGTCTTGCAGGAAATTCAGCGCGTGGCCCGTGTTGAGCGAGACGACGAAATCCTGCGCGACCTTTTTGAAATTCCCGTTGGCGACGGACGCGCCCGTGTACGCGACGTTGCTCAGGAGTCCGGCCTCGTCGCGGTCGGCGTCAATCGTGATCTCGCGCGGGACGCTCAAATCTAGCTTGCCCTGCTCCTTCAGGCGATTGGAGCGCACGAGAAACTCGCGCAGCGGCGCGGCATTGATCTTGATGGGCGCGGTCGCCCTGACGCTCGTCGAGCCGCCCGCCACGTCTTTCGTCTGCGCGGCGGCGACGAGTCGCAAGCCTTCGACGGAAGAGGGCAGGACGCCGAGCGCCAGCGCGCCGAGCACCGCGTAAATCATCAATGAATTAGGACGGAACAATCTTCTCTGCCTTTCGTCTTGGCGACGCGCTTGTGAATCCTGACCTGTCATTCGTTTCACTCAACCCTGAGCTATTCTACCTTAAATTTCCAAACGGGTCAGCGGACGGCTACCCTTCGGCCTTGACCTTGCCGAGCAACTCTCCGGCGGTATCGCGCGGTATCTGGAACTGCATGATGACCTGTTTGCCGTCGGCGTTGACGTTCATGTTATCCCAGAGCTTGTCCTCGTCCTTGCCCTGCTTGAAGAGACGCTTGCCGCCGATCAAGCCCCCGTAGCCGCGCGCCATTTCCGCCGCGCGGTCTTCCGAGGTGACTTGCGCCGCGACGCTGATCTTCACTTCCTGCCCGTCAATCTTGACCGTCATAATGAGGTGACGAACGTCCACCTGCTTCTCGTTGAGAAACTTCAGGACGGCGCTCGCGCCGAGGCGACTGACGAAGGTCTTCGCCAGATCGCGCAAATTTTCGTCGCCCTGCTGGTTGGTGATTTCGGCGTTCTCAAGCGTGCCGTCTTCTTTAAGGTCGGCCTCGACGGTCATGTCAATAGTTTTGTTCAGATCAATCTTGCCGTCGGCCAGCATCTGCTTGGCCGTCTTGAGCACGTCCTTGAGCGGCTTGAGATTGACCTCGTTCTCGGCGGGCGGGCGCGCGACGTTGTGCTCTCCCGCGACCTTATTCAACTCCGCTTCATTCTTCGCCAACTCTTCGCGCGTCAACTCGCCGCCGCTTTTCCGGTCGTCCGTCTTCGCGACTTCAGGCGTCGGCGAGGCCGCGGGCGTCGCGACGGGCGTCGGCTGCGGGGTCGGCCTGAACC
>JBAVPI010001003.1:0-2234 GCA_049692915.1 Pyrinomonadaceae bacterium | reverse complement strand
GAAATAGAGTTCGCCGTCGAGCGCGCGTTTGATATTTTCGGCTCGACGAAAGCCGTGCTGCTCTCCCTCAAAAGGCACGTAGGCTACCGGCAGACCCTTTTTGCGCAGGGCCTCGACCATCAACTCGGCCTGATTTGGCGGGACGACCTTGTCCTCCAGCCCCTGAAAAAAGATGACCGGGCAAGACAACTGATCCGTAAAATTTATTGAAGAGCGTTCGTGATAGAGTCCTGCGCTCTCAGGGTATGGGCCGATCAGCCGGTCGAGATAACGCGACTCGAATTTGTGCGTGTCGTCGAGGAAGATCGTTAGGTCGCTGATGCCGAAGTGACTGGCTCCGGCCTTGAAGAGGTCGCGGAAGGTGAGCGCGTTGAGCGTCGTATAGCCGCCCGCGCTCCCGCCCGTGATGACGCAACGCTCGCCGTCGGCCCAACCGCGCTCGATGACGTAACGCGCACCGTTAACGCAATCGTCAACATCTACGATGCCCCACTCGCCGTTGAGCCGTTTACGGTATTCGCGCCCGTAGCCGGTGCTGCCGCCGTAGTTCACGTCGAGGACGGCGATGCCGCGACTCGTCCAGTATTGCGTTTCGAGCCGGAGCGTGGTGACGGCAGCCGCCGTCGGCCCGCCGTGGCATTTGACGAGGAGCGGCGGGCGCTCTGCTTCCGGCCCGTCGAAGTCGCGGTTGCGCGGCGGATAGAAAAAGGCGTGCGCAGTTCTTCCGCCCTCGGTCGGGAATTCGATGGCCTGCGGGCGCGAGAGGTAGCCCTCGTCAATCGCCAGATCGCTTGAGCGACGCAGCACGTTGACGCGTTGGGTGTCGAGTTCGAGTTCGACAATGGCGGTTCTCTCCGTCGGCGAACCGGCCCGAAAAACGGCGCGCGTCGGAGTGGCTTTGAGGTATGTGATGTCGGCGTATGCGGTCTCGATTGACTCGAACTTCTTCGTCTCCGTGTCGAGGCTCGCCAGACGCCACGCGCCGCGCTCGTTGAACGTACAAACAATCTTCGCCGCCGAAACGAACGAGTAAGTTGACATGGCGAAGACCCACTGCGGCACGCCGAATTCGGCCTCCGCTTCGTGCATTGCTTCAACAGTGCCGTCCCCGTTCCGGCGGTAAAGATTCCACCAGTTACTGCGATCAGAGATGAAATAGAGCGTGCCGTCGGGCGACCATTCCGGCTGAAAGATCGCTTCCTCGCCGCCGCCCGCGACTTTTTGCGTCGCGCCGAGCGAGCCGTCCGCCGCGAATTCGCCGACCCATAACTCGCACCCGTCCCAGGGCATGTTGGGGTGATCCCACGTCAGCCACGCGAGACGCGAGCCGTCCGGGCTGACGCGCGGCGACGAGTAAAAATCTCCGCCTGAGACGAGCACCATACCGCCGTCCGCGTTCGCTTCGGCGCTATCCGCGTCAAGACTCACGATTGAGTTGACGGCCTCGCGCCCCTCGACCGTGTGGTCTTCCCTGACGGCGATCAGGCGCGCGCGACCGGCGTCCATCACCCCGTCGCTGTAGCGCATCTCCTGCTGCGGCGTGAGCGGCTGCGGCGCGTCGCCGTCTGTCTGGCGGTAGAGTCGCTGGTCTGTGAAATTCGAGAAGTAGATTGTGCCCTGATGGACGACGAAGTCGCCGCCGCCGTATTCGTGGACGCGCGTGCGTGCGTTGAAGTCCGGCGGTGTCATGTCGAGCGTTCGTGCGTCGGGCGTGCGCTTAACGATACAGTTGCGCCCGCCCTCGGACGGACGCAGTTCTACCCAGTAAACATCTTCTCCATCGAGCGCGATCTGTCCGAGACCGACCGTTGCCGAGACGATGAGGTCGGACGTGATGGGCGACTTCCAAGAGCCGTAAGGAATGACCCGTGTTTGATTCATTCAATCCTCCAAGTTTGAAAATTGTGCAAGCAGTCGTCAGAATTTTTAGCGTCCGATGCGCTCGTGCGGCGGCACGACCGCGCAGAAATCTACACTGAAGCGTGCGGCGTATTGTTCCAGTAGTTCCTTGACGCGCTCAAGTCGCGGCGAGCGCACGACCAGCCCGACGTGGCGCGGCTTTTCAACACGATAGTAAATTTCGGGGTCGTCGTAGGCGGACGTGTCGGGGTGTTCCTGCCGCGCGAGCGAAAGCGCGATGCCGCCGTATTCGCGTCGCGTTTGCAACTCGCCGGACGCACTGCCGCACGCGCCCGCCAGTTCGACTTTCGCCCACTCGCGCCAGAGATTAACGC
>JBAVPI010001002.1:0-2233 GCA_049692915.1 Pyrinomonadaceae bacterium | reverse complement strand
CGTAACCACCGCGACCGCCGCCGCCACTGCCCGCGCGATTCTCACGCGGCTTGGCTTCGTTGACCGTCAGGCTGCGACCGTTGACTTCCTTACCGTTGAACTGTGTGATGGCCGCTTCGCCCTCTTCCTTGGAAGACATTTCGACGAAGCCGAAGCCACGCGAGCGTCCCGTTTCACGATCTTCGACCACCGAAGCTGACTCGACCGTTCCGGCCTGCGAAAAGAGCTGCTGCAAATCTTCGCTCGAAGTCTGGAACGAGAGATTTCCGACGTAAAGTTTCATTGACATTGAGATATACCTCTCCCCCTTGGGAGTATTTAAGAGAAGCTTGCGAATCAAAGTGGCTTCGGTGTAACGGTAGCAGCGAAGGCTCGCGTTCGGATGCTCTTGCGGAGCGGCTTCTGAAGTTGAAAATCAACCTACTCTCGAACCATCCTGAACGCCGCCGCCTGTCTTTAGCACGGGGAGCGCATCACCGTTGACGCGCGAGAGAAGGAGAACTGCCAAGTATGATGCACTACATTGGTACGAAGTTGCAAGGCAGTGCCGTCTTCTCAGCCTTATATTTGCGCTGAACCGGCGGTTTTCGCCCGTCATAATTACATCAAATTTTTAACAAACCGGCGCGACGAAACCTCATCCGAAGTCAGCGTTTTGCTCCGACTTCCTCCGCATCCTGCGTCACGTGCGCACGCTCGCCGAGCACGACGCGCACCTGATGCGTCGCGCCGTCGTCGGCGAGTGCGATCTCGTCCGATGTTTGCGCCGTGCCGTCCACCTCGACGACGGCGATGCCCCGGCTGACGCCGTGCGGGTTCTCGACTTTGACATGATAACGCGCGCTCTTATAACGATAGTCGATCTCGTACTCGCGCCAGCCGCGCGGCACGCACGGATCAATCAACAGTCGCTCCCCGCGCAGACGGAAACCGAGGATGAATTCCAGCCCCGCGCGATACATCCAACTCGCAGAGCCTGTGTACCAAGTCCAGCCGCCGCGCCCCGTGTGCGGCCAGACGGCATAGACATCCGCCACCGCGACGTAAGGCTCAACCTTGTACTTGTGCAGCCCCGCGCGCGTCGAGGCATGATTGATGGGATTCAACAGCGCGAAAAGTTCGCCCGCGCGGTCGCCGTCGCCGAGCAAAGCGTAGGCGATCAAGACCCACAGCGCGGCGTGCGTGTACTGCCCGCCGTTCTCGCGCACGCCCGGAACATACCCTTTGATGTAGCCGGGGTCGAGCGCGCCCTTGTCGAACGGCGGCGTGAATAAAATGACGAGGCCGTCGCCGCGCCGGATGAGATACTCTTCGACCGAAGCCATCGCGCGTTGCGTGCGCTGCGTGTCAGCCGCGCCGGAGATGACGCCCCAGCTTTGCGCGATTGAATCAATGCGGCACTCTTCGTTCTGCGCCGAGCCGAGCGGCGTGCCGTCGTCAAAGTACGCACGCCTGTACCAGTCGCCGTCCCACGCTTCGGCTTCGAGCGCGTCTTTCAATTTCCCGACGTGTTCGAGATAAGTTTTCGCCCTGCCGTCATCGCGCGTTTCGCAGAACGGCGCGAACTGCGACAGCGTGTTGTGCAGGAACCAGCCGACCCAGACGCTCTCGCCGCGGCCTTCGTTGCCGACGCGGTTCATGCCGTCGTTCCAGTCGCCCGAACCCATCAGAGGCAGCCCGTGCGCGCCCGTCTTCAAGCTCCGGTCGAGGGCGCGCGCGCAGTGTTCGTAAACGCTCGCGGTCTCCTGCGAGACGGTCGGCTGCGTGTACGACTCGTCCTCACCTTCGGCGAGCAAGGGCGCTTCGATGAACGGCACGACTTCGTCGAGCACCGCGCGGTCGCCCGTCACGCCGACGTAGAAACTCGTCACGTAGGGCAGCCACAGCAGATCGTCGGAGAAGCGCGTGCGGACGCCGCGGTCGGTCGGCGGATGCCACCAGTGCTGCACGTCGCCTTCTTTGAACTGGTGTGCGGCGGCGCGAAGAATCTGCGCGCGCGCCACGTCCGGCCGCGCGTAGATGGCCGCCATCACGTCCTGCAACTGGTCGCGGAAGCCGTATGCGCCGCCCGATTGATAAAACGCCGACCGCGCCCAGATGCGGCACGCGAGCGTCTGGCAGAGCAGCCAGCGGTTGAGCAGAATGTCCATCGCCGTGTCGGGCGTGCGCACCTGCACGGCTTCGAGCATCTCGTCCCAGCGCGCGACGACGCGCTCGAAGGCTTGGCCTACGG
>JBAVPI010001001.1:0-1824 GCA_049692915.1 Pyrinomonadaceae bacterium | reverse complement strand
GCCCGTAGAGGAGCGGCAAAGCATAGACGGCGGGCACGGCGGCGAGACAGATGAGCAGCATCACGAACGCAGTGTGCCGCGTCACCAGACAGGCGAGCGCGCCGCGCGCGTCCTGTTCGGCGGCGATGCGCGGGAACAGAAGCGTCGCGATGACGCCGGGCAGCAGCATGAGCATCAACGTGACCTGCGTCGCCACCGCATAGACGCCCGCCTCCGCCGCGCCGCGAAAATATTTGACGACGAGCAAGTCCACGCGAAACAGCAGCAGGCTCGCCACCGTCTGCGCGTGAATTTTCATCCCGTAGCGCATCATCGAAGCGAAGAGCGGTGCGTCCACGCCGTTGCGACTGCCGCGCTCGTCGCGCTCGTGCCGGACGTAGCGCGCGACCATCCACACGACGCAGATGCTCACCACGATGCTCGCCGCCGTGTTGAGTGTGATGAGCGTCCAAAGCCCCGCGCCGAAAATGATGAGACTGATGACGGCGTTGACGGGCAGAAGCGTCTGCGCCAGCGTGTCGAGCAGATTGAACCGCGCGACGCGGCCCACCGCGAGGAAGACGTTGAGGCCGAGAAGCGTCAGGAGTTGAAAAGGAATCGAGAGCGCGGCGACGGCGACGAGACGCGTCGGCGTATCGCCGAAGATGTGCGGCGCGGACGACGCGAGCCAGACGGTCAGGAGCGCCAGCGCGACGCCCCCTACAAGTCCGAAGGCGAGGGAGTTTGCCCATGCGGGCGCGAGTCGCCGCCGGTCTTGCGCGATGAAGTAAGTGTTGGCCGACACCAGTCCGAGACTGCCTATCTGGACGGCGTAAGCGACGGTGACGTTCAAGACCGCGAGCGCGCCCGTGCCCTCTGCGCCGAGTTTGCGCGCCACCACGACGCCCGTCAGCACGCTGTTGGCGGCCATCAAAACTCGCGCCGCGAGCGTCCACGCCACCTGCACCGAGAAGGCACGCGTTGAAATCGTCGCACCGTGCGCGCCCGTTGGCCGCGTCGCGTCGTCCGCCGCTGCGGGCGTCAATGTCGTTTCGTGTTTCACTTTCTGCCGGGTGGGGCAAAGTCTTGTCCCGCCTCTTTCCGACAACCGCTTTTCCGGCGCGTGCGCATCCGGCAAGGCGGCGCGCTCCGCACGTCAGCCGCGGTCAACCCAGCGTTCGTACCACAGGCTGAGGTTGACGAGCGCCCACAGGTGAAAGCTCCAGTCGTGCGCGCCGCGACGGTGTTCGGCGACGAGTCGCGCGACGAAATCGTAATCGAGAAAGTTGCGCCCGCGCATCCGTGAGTTCATCAACCCGTTGACGAGATGTTCGCCCGACCGCCCACGAAACCACTCGCGGATCGGCGCACCGAAGCCGCGCTTCGGGCTGTAGAGCACGTCTTTCGGCAACACTTCTTCGAGCGCGCGCTTGAGGATGTGCTTGCCGCTCGTGCCCTCGACCTTCGACGCGCGCGTGAGCGACATCGCGTACTCGACAAGGTGATGATCCAGAAAGGGCACGCGCGCTTCGACCGATGTCGCCATCGTAATCTTGTCCACACGCATCAACAGCAGTTCCGGCAGCCGGACTTTGAGTTCGAGATACGTCAGGCGAGAGAGAAAATCGGAATCGGGCCGCGCCGCCGCGATCTGCTCTTGATAACCGCGCACGACATCATAAGACGAAAGGCCGAAGCAGCGTGCGCGCATCTCGCGCGAGAGCACGCGCGGCTTAAACGTCTCGTCGTAAACGACCGTGCCGCCCCAGAAAAGAGATTCGTCCGCGCCGAGCCGCCTGACGAGGTCAATCGCCTGACGCTTGCGCGTCGTCAGTTCAAGGAGTG
>JBAVPI010001000.1:0-1673 GCA_049692915.1 Pyrinomonadaceae bacterium | reverse complement strand
GCGCGGCGACGCGGAACGACTCGCCGCGATTGTCGCTTCGGCGGTGCGTCAACTTTCGGGCTGAGTCAGAGAAACTGTTGAGCAGGGCGGAAGAAAACTGATGAGCAATACGTCGCACGAAAAACCTGAGCGCGTGCCGCCGGGGAAGTGGGGTGGAGCGCACGTCCGTCTGGAGGTGCACAATGATGGCGCGGAGATCGAATACGACTGCGCGCACGGCACGCTCGCAGGCCCGCTCCGACTCGACGGCGAAGGCCGCTTCCACGCGAAGGGCACGCACGTCCGGGAGCGAGGCCATATTCGTCTCGGAGAGACGCCGCCCGGTCGCCCGGCACGCTTTCAGGGACGCGTCAGCGCTCGAACAATGACGCTCACCGTCACGCTCGAAGACTCCACCGAAGACCTCGGCACTTTCACCCTCACACAAGGCAGCGACGGACGCCTCTGGAAGTGTCGTTAGCGAATGGAAGTACCGTTAACAAACCGCTCAGGAAGAGTCGCCGACGAATCCCGCCGCTCTTGACACAACCGCGCACCACTCTCTATCATCCTGACTTCACGCGTGGGGCAGTAGCTCAGTTTGGCAGAGCGCCGCGTTCGCAATGCGGAGGTCAGGAGTTCGACCCTCCTCTGCTCCACCAACAAGAATCAACGTCTTACGGTCACTCGAAAAGGGTGGCCGTTTTTGTTTGGACGCATCTGACGGACACCGATTTTCATAGGCATCCTCTGATGTGAGGGAAAGCGCGGCGCTCTCAGTCACGCGTCAAGGCGAAATGGTGGATTGATAGTCCCGCGCTCTTTAATCGTTGAGACTCGCTCTATTCAATCGCTGAGATTTGATTTTCGCAGCAATTCCGCAAAGCGTGAGTCCGAGCGCAGGCCGTCGAGGAAGGGGAAGACTTTGAGCGTGGTGATCCAGTAGGATTTTTCGGCGTAGCATTTGTCGAGATAGGCGAAGGCTCTTTCTTTATCGCCGCGTAAGGCGTGGATGATGGCGGGATAGAACGGGTCAACGTACTGTTGGTGGCTCATGGTTTCGAGCTTTGTCAAAACCTCTTTTGTCTTTGCTTCATTCTTCTCAAGCGCATAGCTGATGCCGAGCACAAATACATCGGGCGGCGCACCGCCGGTGATCGCACTTGCTTTTTCATCCGCTGCGACGGCGGCGGCGTAATTGCCTTTGGCGCTGTTCGACATGGAAAGATAGAGATAGGCCAGATAAGCGTTCGGGTCTTTCGCGACCACCATTTTGGCCTGCGCGATTGAGTCGTCGAAACGATGCGCGTAAAAAAGATGCAAGGCGCGCACGGCTTCGTTGTTGATCCAGATCGGGTTGAGCCGGAGACCCAGTTGCGCGTGATAGTCGGCTTCTTCAAAACGACCCATGCGCGCGAGAAATTCCGAATAGTCTCCGTGCGCGTATGCCAGATTCGGAGCGAGTTCGAGCGAGCGCTTCAACTCGGCTTCGCCCGCCCCCCAGTTCCAGTTGTAGTCCGTCTCAATGTCTCCGAGGGCCATGTGCGCCGTCGCCAGATTCGGATCGATGTCGAGCGCACGACGGGCCGCCCGTTCAGCATTCGGGTAAGCCTCGCGCGGCGCGAGCAAGTTGAGCGAAGCGGCGAGCGTGTATGTATTCGCCAGACCGGAATAGGCCGGAGCGAGATTCGGGT
>JBAVPI010000999.1:0-21943 GCA_049692915.1 Pyrinomonadaceae bacterium | reverse complement strand
GATGTCGAGGTCGCGCACGCGGTTCAGGCGAAGGCACGCGGCGCGACGATATGAAAATTTTCGTGGATGAAAATTTTCGCGGATGAGCTGAAAAGTCTGCGCGGACTAAAAAGCGGTGCGTGCGAATCGTCGCGGTGTGGAGGGTTACAAGGCCGTCGGCGCGGGCGTTCACTTCTGCCGTGAACGTTGAAACGAAGTGTTTAATGACCGGCGAGGCCGGAAGGGCTTGCCGAGGGAGGTTTGAATTTCATGGTGAAGCGTGTGGTAGCCATCGCGTTTATCTTTGCGTGCGCGTCAATCGCGTGGTTGATTCTGGGGACGACGATTTTCTGGCGCACATACGATTCGAGCGGGACGCTTGAGAAGCGCGTCGTCTCGACATGGGGCGCGCCGCAGGCACAGACGCCGCCCGTCGCTTCGTGCGAGCGCATCGTGCCGAAGACGACCGAGACAATCGAGAACGGGAAGAAGAAGACGCTAACCGAAACGTCGAGCGTGACGGATTTCCTGCCCGTCGAGTCGAGCCACATTGATGTCAACCTTGACCTCGAACACAGGCAGAAGGGCTTGCTCTGGTACAGCACTTACAAGGTGGCCTTCGCGGGCCTCTACTCTTTCCGCAACACGACGGAGCAGGACAGGGTGACGTTCACGCTGAAGTTCCCGACCGAGCGCGCCGTCTATGACGATCTCGTCTTCACGGTCAACGATGCGCCCGTCACGCTGACGAACAGCAAGGACTCCGCCGTCGGTGTCGTCGGGATAAAGCCGGGCGAGACGGCGACGCTCAAGGTCGCGTACCGCTCGCAGGGGCTGACCGAGTGGCGCTACGACTTCGGGAGCGACGTGGCGCAGGTGCGCGACTTCACGATGCGGATGACGACGAACTTTAAGGAGATTGATTTCCCCGAAAACACGCTCTCGCCTTCGGAAGAGCGCGAAACGGCGTCGGGCTGGGAACTCGCGTGGAACTACAAGAACCTCGTCTCAGGTTTCCAGATCGGGATGGAGATGCCGGAGAAGTTGCAGCCCGGCCCGCTCGCGGGGCGCATCAGCTACTTCGCGCCGGTCTCGCTCCTCTTCTTTTTCTTCCTGATGTTCATCATCACGACGATGCGCGGGTTGGAATTGCATCCGATGAACTATTTTTTTCTCGCCGCCGCGTTCTTCTCTTTCCACCTGCTGCTCGCCTACATGGTTGACCACGTCTCGATTCACGCGGCCTTCGCGGTCTCGTCCATCGTCTCGGTCTTCCTCGTCATCAGTTACCTGCGGCTCGTCGTGGGCGCGCGGTTCGCGTCGCGCGAGGCGGGCGTGGCGCAGTTCATCTACCTCGTGATGTTCTCTTACGCATTCTTTTTCAAGGGCTTCACGGGCCTCGCCATCACGGTCGGCTCGATCTTCACGCTCTTTGTCGTGATGCAGATTACGGGGCGTGTGCGGTGGGCCGATAAGTTCGCGGGAAAGACGGACGGCGGCGCGAATGACACGGGCGGCACGAGCGGTGAAGATAATTTCGCGGGCCAGACCGCGCCCTCGGTCAGCGCCTGACCTCTTCGGTCAGCGCTTGATCTCTTCGACGATAGAATGCCCGGCGGAACAATCGCCGCACGTCCACTGCCATGATTCGTGCAGGCGCAGGCGTCCGTCGGGCAGCATCTCCGGCGTCGAGCGGCAGCGGCCCGTCATCAAATCGCCCGCGCGGTTGACGTGGCTGTAGCGCATCTCAAGCGCGCCGTCGTCCAACACCTTAGCGACGAGCGTGCCGCACAAAATCTCGCCGCCGTCATAAGTCGCCCACACCACGCGCCCGCGCTGGCGGTAGTGAAAAACGGTGTCGGGCGTGACCTCGCCGCTGCCGGAATTCGAGAGCGAAGCGAAGAAGCGTTCGTTGTAGTCGAGAGCAGTCATGCGCCCGTGTATGGTCGCACGACACGGACGCGGTTGGCGAATTTTTCGGCGATCTTGTTGGCGACCTTTTTGCCGAAGAGGACGGAGCGCGTCTTGCCGCTCGTGACGACGAGCATCGTGCGCGGGTCGAGCACGGTGAAAGTGAAGCGACGCGTGAATGCCTTGCGCGTGATTTCGATGGAGAGGTCGGCCTCGCCGTCGTTGCGCGTGATGACCATTCCCCACGCCTGAAACTCCTTACGCTTGCGCAAAGAGTCTTCCACTTCGCGTTCGTTGATGAACGCGGTGTCCGAATGCACGATGACGGTGCGCGCCGCGCGCAACACGGCTGCCGGATCGGTGACGCGCCCCCGCGTCGCCGCCACCACCGCCGGTTCGCTCTGACTATCATCATCCGCATCTTCGCTCTCGTCCTTGATCTCCTGTCGCGCCGTAGTCGCGTGCGATTGCGGCGGTAAGACCTGCGCGTTAACGCGCATCCCGACGTTGAGAACGAGGAGCAACAGAAGGGCGAGGCGGAGCGATAAGCGCGAACGTACTCCGGCTTGAGAAAAAATCGCGTGCGGCTTCTTTGACGAAACCGGACGCTTTGACGAAGCGGGGCGCGAAAGGTGTTGCGTGTTCATCTGTCATCTCTCGTGCAAACTATTCTGTCATCTCTCGTGCAAACTATTTTGACGTGACGCTCCCGCATGAATAGGCGGGGAACGAGATCGTCAACATCGCACGCGCGGCATTTTTTCCGCCGCACCCGCTATGACACTTTCTCGATTGTCCCACGCGTCGGTTATAGTTGCCGCCGTAACTCTAAAACCCCCGGCGAAGCGAATAATCGAAGACGAAAGGCTCACTACTTTGATGTTGAGACGCGGACGCGGATTGACGGGACTTTTATTAATCTCACTGATGGCAATCGGGCAGATTTCGTGCGGCGGTCTGTTATCGGGCGGCGGCGGTGCGGGCACAGACAGCGCGCGCGGCGAAGGCGGTCGGCCAGCGCCGCACTTCAACCCCGGCTTCAATTTATTCAAGCCGGAACAGGACATCGAACTCGGCAGGCAGTCGGCGCAGGAGATTACGCGTGAAGTTCAACTCGTGGGCGACGAGGGCATAGTCAATTACGTCCGCCAACTCGGCGCGAAGCTCGCGGCGAAAGCGCCCGGCTACAATTTCCCGTACCAGTTCGCCGTCGTCGGGACGCGCGACATCAACGCCTTCGCGCTGCCGGGCGGCTTCGTCTTCGTCAACGCCGGGACGATTGCGGCGGCCAGAAACGAGGGCGAACTCGCGGGTGTCATCGCGCACGAAATCTCGCACGTCGCGCTTCGTCACGGGACGAATCAGGCGTCGAAGGCTTACGTCGCCAAGCGGGGCTTGGACATCATCGGCACGGTCGCGGGCCGCGATACAGACCTCGGTCAGGCCGTCAACGCCATCGGCGGGACGGGCGCAAACATGCTCTTTCTCAAGTTCGGGCGCACAGCCGAAACGCAGGCCGACCTCGAAGGCGCGCGCCTGATGGCCGCCGCCGGTTACGACCCGCGCGACATGGCAAAATTTTTCGAGACGCTCGAAGCGCAGGGCGGTCAGCGCGCCCCGCAACTCTTGAGCGACCATCCAGACCCCGGCAACCGCGTCGCCTCGATCAATCAACTGATGCCGTCTCTGCAACTCAGCGCCCGCCCCATCCACGACACGGACGCGTTCGAGCAGACGAAGGCTCGACTGACGGGCGGCGGCGCGCTCCGCGCAACGAGCACGCCGCAACGCCAGGGGCCGCAAGACCCGAACGACAACAGGGCAGGCACTCGGCCTGCGCCGCCCTCCGGCTCTTACCGCGACTTTCAAGCGAGCGACAATTCATACGCCCTGCGCTATCCCGACAACTGGGACGCGCTCGGCGCGAAGGGCGACGACTCGAACCTTATCTTCGCGCCCAAAGGTGCTTACGGCCAGCGCGACAGTTCCGTCTTCGTCACGCACGGCATGTTCGTCGGCGTCGCACCGCCCGCATCGCGCGACCTCTCGGCGGCCAACGCGGCTTTCGTCAAACAGCAGATTGATGTCAACCCCGACTTCCGCGTCCAACGCCAGCCCGAACGCATTAGCTCCAGCGGGCGCGACTGGATTCGCACCGTCGTCGCGGGGCCGTCGGCCGTCACCGGCGTCGTCGAGATTGATGTCATCTACACCGCGCCGACCGCTGACGGACGCCTCTTCTATCTCATCACGATGGCCCCGGAAGATGAGTTCGCAACGTACCAGCCGGCGTTTGAGCAGATTATCGGGAGCTTGAAGTTGGCGCGATGAATCAGGCAATTAAGTGATGAGGTCGAAGTCGCCGCCGAGCACGCGTTCGAGTTTGCCCGTGCGCCAGCCGCGCACTGAGTCGCGGACGAGCGGCGAGGGTTCTTCGCGGTAGCGGCGGACGATTGAAGGAGGCACGCCCTTCTGCTCGTCGAAGGCGAGAGCGTCTTCGGCCTGACGGCGAAGCGCCTCTTGGCCGTGGCCCGTGGGAGGCTCGTCGGGCTGCGCAACGACGCGCACCTGAACTCTGGCGCGGTTGAAAGACTTTTCGTCTTGCGGCGTTTCGAGTATGTGCAGGCCCGCCTCCCTTTGAAGTATCGAGTAAGCGCCGAAGCCTGAGACGGCCAGCAGCGCGCGGTACGACGACGGGGAGCCGACCGGCTTCGCATCGCTCTCATCTCTTCGCGCGTCGCCTCCGTCCCGTCGCGCATCACCATGTTCGCGTCGCGCGTTGTCGCCGCCGCTCGCGCCGTCTCTTCGAGCTTCCTTCTCATCAACGCTTGTCGCGCCGCCATACTCTTCCAACACGGCCAGCCGCATACGTCTCTTCTTCGCCCAACCGCGATACATGCCCGCGATGCGGCGCGCGAACTCGTCGCCGAGAGAGTTGTCCGCGCCCGTCTCGCGCACGGCATGAACGAGGACGAAGGCGTCGCGCGGCTCATTCGTCGCGAGCGCATGCGCGGCGTGTTCGAGCAGGTAAAGCTGTTCGGCGATGCGCGCCACGAGGTCTGGCGGAAAGCTCGTGCGGTCGCGCGGCGACGCGCCCGCCAGACGACGGAGCAGCGAGCCGGCGGTATCGAGTCCCGTCTCGATGCGATCCATGTATTCGGCAAGGCCGAGCACGATGAAGCGCGCGGGCGAATCCCAGAAGCCTTCGCCCTGCGTCTGTTGAAGGGCATCCGTCTTGCGCCCGCGCCACGCTTCGTCGTCAATCTGCGCTGAGAGTTCGTCGAATTTATCTCGCAGCAGTCGCACCTCATCGGCGTCGCCGTGCGCGTCGAGCGCGATGGACTCAAGGCGCAACTCGCGCTCTGGAGAGGACGGCAACAACTCTTCGGCGTCCGTGTCGAGCGGGGGGAGTACGTTCGTCTTCCCCTCCGTCGCGTCGGGGTCAACGAACTGCACGGCGAGCGCGGAGTTGTCCGGCGAGGAACGCACGAAGAGGAACTGGTCGCCTTCGGGGAACTGGTGGTTGACGATGGTCAGCGAGAGCGGCGACAAAAGATAACGCTCGATGGCGCGCTTCAAGGGACGCGCGCCGAGGTCTGCCGTGAAGCCCTTGTGAAGCAGAAACTCGATGGCCGACTCGTCCCACTCGACCGCCCACTGGCGCGTGCGAAAGCCGCGACGACCGAGCACGTCGTTCAATTCCTTGCGCAGCAGATCGCGCATCACCGCGAGGCCGAGCGGACGAAAGACGACGACGCGGTCTATGCGGTTGACGAACTCGCGCAGGAACGTCTTCGCTACCGCGCGCTCGACGCCGCCGGAGGCAAACTCCGCCTGCTCCCGCGAAAATCCGATGCCTGCCCCGGCGGGCAGCGTCGCGCCGAGGTTCGAGGTCATCAACACGACGCAGTGGCGAAAGTCGGCCGTATTCCCCGTGCGGTCGGTCAGACGCCCGTCGTCGAAGACTTGGAGGAATAAGTCCCAGACCTGCGGGTGCGCCTTCTCGAACTCGTCGAGCAGGACGACGGAGAACGGCTGCTTGCGAATCGAGTTGACGAGGGCGACGCTTCCGCCGTTGCTTGCTGCGCCCTCACCCGCCTCGCCCCATTCGCCGAGGATGCGATTGAGAGATTCGGCTGTCTGCAACTCGCTCATGTCGAGGCGGATCATGCGTTCGGGCGAGCCGAAGAGAAACTCCGCGAGCGTCTTGGCGATCTCGGTCTTGCCCGTCCCCGTCGGGCCGACGAAGAGAAAGACGCCCTGCGGTCGCGTCGGGTCGGTCAGCCCCGCCTTAATCATCGCGACGCGTTCGACGAGACAGTCCACGGCTTCGGGCTGACCGAGCACGCGCCGCTCGAAGAAGGCGCGCAACTCGCCGAGGTCGAGTCCTTCGCGCTCGTCCAGAATTTGAGCGGGCAGACCCGTCAATTGCGAGAGCGTGACGAGCACGTCATCGAGCGTGATCTGGCGAGTGATGGCGTCCGCCGTGTTGTCGCTTTCGGCGTCGAGCCGTCGCGCGGTCGCTTCGAGCAGCACGATGAGATTGCCGGGCGCGGCCTTGTCGCCGATGTACTGACGCGCGAGATGCAACGCTTCCCTCAGCGTCCCCTCGGAGACGCGCGGCGCGTTCGTCTCCGGCGCGGAGTTCGGGCGTGAGTCACTCGTAACGGCGTGTCGTTCAGCCCAGCGGCGTCCGAGCACGAGCGTCTCTTCGTCGCTCAGGGGTGCGACGCGGCACGTCTGCATCACCGTGCGAAGCCTCGGCCTGAGCCGCATCAACCCCTCGAACGAGGCGGACGGGACTTCGCCGATGAGCTTGACGTGACCGCTCTCGATGTATGGCAGCAGCAGATCGAGGACGCCCGTGGGGCTGTACTTGTGACGACCGGCCCAGAGAGCGTCCTGAAAATTCGGCATCACCCAGAGCACGCGCTTGCCGCCGATCTGCCGGACGATTGCCTGCACGCGCTCTTCCAACTGCCCGATATATTGCTGGCCCGCGAGCACGTCGCCTGCGCTCGCTTCGAGAATCGTCCAACGCTCCCCGCGCAGACGGGCGGCGACCGCGCGCACGAGCGCCGTCTTCCCCGTACCGGAATCGCCGACGAGCATCACCGAGCGCGCAGGCTCGCGCTTAATCGCCGACTCCAGTTCGGCGACCCGGCCCTTGATCGTCTCCAGCAGCACGACCTCTGCTGCCTTGTCGTCCGCCTCCCACACGCGCCCGAAGGATTTCAAAAAGACGAGGTCAACACTCTCGCTCCGCAGCTTGCCGAGTTCTTCCGAGATGCCCGACGGCAGCAGGCTTCCGAGGTCTGCGACGAGATTCTTCAAGTTCTCGATCTGTTCTTCGCCGAGGTTGCAGCGCGTGATGTAGCCGAGCAAATCCTCATACGTGACGACCTCGCCGCCCGACACTCGCAGGCCGACGAACTCGCGTAGTGATTGCAACGAAACGAACACGCGCCAAGTCGAGTCGAGTTGCGTCAACACTTCGGCGACCATCGGACGCATGGCGTGCGCACGCACGGCGCGCAGCGCGTAGTGGCGCGGCCAGTGCGCGAGATCGTTGAGCGTGCCGACGAGCATGTCGGCTGTCTCTTGAGAGGTCGCGCGTCGCGCGAGGGCTTCGAGCGCCATGCAGCCCACGACGACGTTCGACCCCTGCGCATAACCGAGCAGGTCGTATTCCGTGTGCGCGCCCGTGCGCAGCATCTCGACTCCTTCCGAGAATCGTTCGTTCAGCAAGAGTTCTTTCGGCGACGTGCTGCGGTCGTAAAAGTCCGACAGACTCCACGCGAGCGCATACACGTCTTGCCCCGCCGCCTCGTCCGGCACATTCACGGAGAGTTCATCAATCGGCGGCATGAGCGCATCGGCGGCCTGAGTCCAATCACGCGTGCTCGTCGTCTCTTCCCGGCGCGGCGCATCCTCCGTGCTTGCCTCGTCTGCGATAGAGAGTTCAACTCCTTCGCCCTCGACGCTCGCTTCAGGAATTTGCGACGCGTCGTGTGTCGTCTCTTGCGACGCATCATCCTGCGACGACCGGCGGCGAAGTTCATTCGATTCGAGTTCAATGCGTCGCACATGCTCGCGCGTGGCGTTCAGCTTGAGCACGAGATACCAGATGATGCCCGCGCACGACAGGCACAAAAGCAGAAGTCCGGCGATGATTAGTTGAGTCATCCGAGTCGAGTCAATCAAGCAAATTCGGGCGTCGAGAGCGCGTCCGCATGTTCGCGCTCTTGCGGACGTTTCGGCGGCGCGCGATGGTAACACAACTCGAAAAGCATTGTGGCCCGCCCGCCCGGATTTGCATTTTCAACTTCAAGTTCGGGCGGCACAAAAACCCATCACAAAAATAATGGACGGGGCGCGTATTTCTCCCGCCCTTCTCCGCTCTGTCAGGGAGCAGATGTAACCCCGTGAGGCTCCGGCAGGGCGTGGCGGGAAATTCAAAGGAGAAATTGGACTTGAAAAAATTAACTCTACTTACTTGCGCGCTGGCGTTGCTCGTCGGCTTCATGGCTTCCCCCAACATCGTGCGGGCTGATGTTCAAGACCGCCTGTTCGACTTTACGGATGACTACTATCGTCAGAACGGCGTTGACCCCGCGCAGATCGTCAACCGCCGTCAGGGAGTCGCGCCGCGCGGCACGATTGACGCGCCTTTCTTCCCCTTCCAACGCAACGTCCGCACGCTGCAACTCAACCCCGCTTACAACCACAGCGGCTCGCTCACCTACTGGACGGTGATGGGCGACCTCTTCGTCGCGGGTTTCACGCCGGACGAAGCCGGGCAGCGCGCGCGCCAGATCGCCGACAACATGCCGCTCTACGTCTTCCCGACGCGCACCGGCAACCCCATCGGCCTCGGCAATAACCGGCAGGCCGACATCGTTGACATGCGCAACGGCTATTTCAGCAACAACCCTCTGGGCCTCTGGCTGCATATCTGGGTCAGCTACACAGACCGTGCCTTCAACACCGCCGACGGCAAAAAGGCGCTCGCAGACCTCCAGAAGCGCAACGGCCTCGCGCTCGACGGCACGCCGATCATCAAGACCCTGAGCGAACTCGAAAACCTCTTCAGCAAGGGATTCGCGGCGAAGCGTTTCCGCAACCCCACCGGCTCGGAAGGCCCGATGTACGGCATCTGCCCCGTAGTCAAAGACCCGACCGACGGCGGCATCCCCGCCGACACGACGCTCTCTTTCGTTCGCAAGGCGGATAACTCTCCGCTCGAACCTTACTTCGTGACGAACTTCGACAGCCTGCGCTTCACCGGCGACTGGGCCAAGTAAACTTGCACGCTTTCGGAAGGAAGCGCGACGACAAACCGGAGAGGGGTGTGGGCGACGTGGTTTCGCCCGCACCCCTCTCTTCGGTTATAATCACCTTTTCCGCAACACAGATTAATTCGCACTTGTATTCCGAGGAGCACAGATGACCGCAGAGAAAATCGCCAAGCGTCCCGACCTCATCAAGTTCGACGGGCGCGTCCTGTTTCTGACCGAAGACACCACGCTCATCCGCCGTCAACTCGAAGCGGGCGAAGATTTGCCCTTCGACGCGTCGCGTCCGCTGATGAACAACATCTCGACCGACGAAATCACGCCCGGCTGGGTCTGCTTCTATTATGACGAGACGCTCGGCGAGTACGTTTACGTAGGGATGCGCGAAGGGGCGGTGAAGAAGGACGAAGTGAAGCGCGGGGGCTTCGCGGTCGTCGTCTCCGGCCTCTCGAAGGGCTGTGGTTCGTCGCGCGAGACAGCGCCGTTCGCCGAAAAGGCCGCGGGCGTCGAACTCGTCATCGCAAAAACGGTCGAGAAAATCTACGGTCAGAACGCGCAGAACATCGGCCTGCTCACCTCCACCGACTTCGGCCTCGTCGAACGCGTCCGGCGCGGCGAAGAGATTCCGCTCGCCGAGTTCACGCGCGGACTCGACGCCGTTTCGCGCGCCATCGTCGAATACGGCGGCCTCTTCAACTACAACAAGGCGAGGCTCGCGGGTGAAGTCACGCCGCCGCCAATCGAGACGAAACAGCGCCCGATGAACATCGTCGAAAAGATCATCGCGCGCCACGCCTTCGTCAGCGCCGGGCACATCGGCGTCGAAGCCGTGCGTCCCGGCGACTCGCTCTTTGCCGTCGCCGACGTGCGCTTCTCGCACGAGTACGTGACGCCGATGGCCGAGAGTCTGTTCAAGCACGCCTTAGGCCGCGAGGCGCGCGTGACAGAGCCGGAGTCGGTCTTTGCCTTCCGCGACCATCTGACCTTTCTGGGCCGCGTGATGCCGGAAGAGAAGCGCAAGATGGGTCTGCTCGACCGCGCCAACGGCCTCGCCGTGACGCAGGAGAATTTCACGGATGAGCAGGGCATCAGGCTCTACGGCGGCACGGAGGAGCATGGCTCCGAAGCCATCTGCCACAACGCCGTCGTCGAAGACATCGCGCTTCCCGGCCAACTCGTGATCGGCACGGATTCGCACACCTGCATGGCGGGCGTGCTCGGTTGCTTCGCCTTCGGCGTCGGCTCGACCGACATGGCGAACGCTTGGTACACGAAAGACATACGCGTGCGTGTGCCGGAAGTCGTCCGCTTCGTCCTCAATGGAGAAAAGCGCGCGGACGTGTCGGCCAAAGACGTGATGCTCAAAATTCTTTCGACCGATTACATGAAAGAGGGTCGTGGCATCGGGCAGGTCTTGGAGTTCGCGGGCGACGGCCTTAAGACGATGCCGATTGACGAGCGCGCGACTTTGACCAACATGGCCGTCGAAGCCGGAGGGTTCACCGGCATCATCGAGCCGGACGAAGTCACGCTCGAATACTTAACGCGCACGCGCGGCCTCGATGCCGAAGAGATTCGCAAGGGGTTTCTTCAGTCGGACTCGGACGCGGAATACGCCGCCCGCTTTGAGATTGATTTGTCGGAGATTCGCCCGATGGTCGCCACGCCCGGCGACCCGCGCAACGGCGTCAACATCACCGAACTCGCCGGGCCGGTCAAAATTGATGCGGCCTACGGCGGCTCTTGCACGGGCGGGAAGATGGCCGACATGGACATGTATGCCGCCGTCTTAAAGCGCGCCGTCGAACAGGGCCGCCGTGTTGCGCCGGGCGTCCATCTCTACCTGCAATTCGGCTCGCAGAAGATCAAGCAGTACGCGCGAGACAAGGGTTATATCGAAATTTTCGAGCGCGCGGGCGCGGAGTTGATTGACCCTTCGTGCGGCGCGTGCATCAACGCCGGGCCGGGCGCGTCGAAGTCCGTCGAGACGGTCACGGTCAGCGCGCAGAATCGCAACTTCCCCGGCAGAAGCGGCCCCGGCAAAGTCTATCTCGCCTCGCCCTTCGTCGTCGCGGCTTCGGCCATCGCGGGCCACATCGTCGAGCCGGAAGAGTTTTTGCGCGAGCGCGCGGAGGAGTTGGTCGGCGCATGAAGGGCATCGGCACGGGGCGACTGTTTCAAGACCACGCGCCAAAGTATGAGCGCGTCGAACGCGAGCGCCGCTACCTGTTGCGCGCGCTTCCGCCGGGCGTCAGTCTCACGGACGAGCACGCGCAGATCACGGATAACTACATCACGGGCACGCGCCTGCGCCTGCGCAAATCTCGCTGGGTGCGGACGAACGAGTGGACGCTCAAGCTCACGCAAAAGTACGCGCCCGCCGCGCCCGACTTCACCCGCACGCTTCTGACAAGCATCTATCTAAACGTCGCCGAGTATGAAACGCTCTCCGTCTTCGAGGCGAACGAACTGCGCAAGAATCGTTACTACTTCGAGCACGAAGGCCGCAAATATTCGATGGACGTTTTTCTCGGAGACTTGCGCGGCCTCATTCTCGCCGAGACGGATTTCGACGACGACACGGAGATGGACGCATTCCCCCTCCCCTCTTTCGCTTTCATGGATGTTTCGCGCGACGAGATGTTCACCGGCGGGCGTCTCGTCGAGTTGACGGCGGACGACCTCCGCGCGGAACTCGCCCGACGCGACGGTCAGACAGCCGGTCAGACAACCGTTTAGACCATGCTTCGACGGTGAAATCTTTCTCGTCTTAAAGATTCAAATGTCTCAACCCGCTTAAATTCAAATGTCTCAACCCACGCCGCCAACCATCTACACCATCGGCCACGGTCGCCACGCGTGGCGTGACTTCCTCGCCTTGCTGCGCGAGTACCGCGTAGAGTTTGTGTGCGACGTGCGGAGCGCCGCGCGTTCGCGCTGGCCGCAGTATAACGGGCGCGTGCTCGAAGAGAATTTGAGCGACGAGCGCATCGGCTATGAGTGGCTTCCCGAATGCGGCGGCAAAGTCGTCGCCCCGACCGAAGACTTGAACCGCGGGCTGGAGCGCATCATGGAACTCGCCGCAGAGACGCGCGTGGCGCTGATGTGTTCGGAGTCGCAGCCTTTGACGAAGCATGTGCAGCCGCGCGCTAACTGTCATCGCGTCGGGCTGCTCGGCCCGCCCCTCAAAGCGCGAGGCGCGAGGCTCGTTCACATTCTGCCCTCAGGCGACGCGCTCGAAGTTGACGAAGCGGCGCTGCCTTCCATCTGGTAAGAGAGCGAAGTGAGAAGGCAAAAGGTAAGCGTCAGGACGGGCACGCCGTCTCGACGCTTACCTTTTGGCTTTTGCCTCATGCGGTGATTGACTACTTTATGCGGTGATCGTCGCGTCGCGATATGCGGTGGCGTGAGCGCGCGCGAAGTAGGCGGCAAGGAGGAAGGCGACGAACATGATGGCGGCGGCGGCCCAGAATGTGATTGCCACCGAACGGTCGCTCATGTTGTGCGGCTTGTGATCCGCGCCGAGCGTCGCCACGGTGCTGTAGATGAGCGCCGCCGAGATCGAGGGGCCGACGGCGCGCGCGAGGCTCGCCACGGACTGCGTGACGCCGAGCACGCCGCCCTGCTCGCTTTTCGACGCGCTCTTCGATGCGAGCGTCGTCAAAGAAGGCGTCGCCAGCGAGTTGCCCACGGCGAACAGCCCGCCGACAGACATGAGCGCGAGCAGTCCCGTCTGCGGCCCTGTCAGTGGGATGATGACAAGGCTCAACGTAAACAGTAGCGCGCCCGTAATGATGAGGGGCATTTCGCCGAAAGTTTTCACCAGCCGCCCGATTAAGCCTCCCTGTATGATCGCGCCGATGATGCCGACGACGACGAAGAAGCGGCTTGTGTCGAAAGCGTCGAAGCCGAAGCGGTAGAGCGTGAACAGCCCGAACGTCGTCGTCATAATCGAGAAAGCCACGATGAACAGAAAGTAGATGGCGAGGACGAAGGCGAGCCGCGTCTGTTTGAGCGCGTCGAAGAGTTGCGACCAGCGGCCCGTGGCGGCGGAGACGCGCGCAGGGTGGTCGGGCGTGACGGTTTCGGGAAGGACGAAATAGAGCAGCGTCGCGTTGGCGAGCGCAAGCGCACCGGCGAACAACAGAGGCACGCTGATGCCCGGCACATGCAGCCCCGCGATATCTAAGTCATGGCGGCTCAGGAGTCCGCCGATGGCCGGGCCGAAGATGAAGCCGAGGCCGAACGCCGCGCCGATCATGCCCATCCCCTTCGCGCGATTCTCCTCCGTCGTCACGTCGGCGATATAGGCTTGCGCCGTAGAGATGTTGCCGCCCGTGATGCCGTCTATAATGCGGCCCGCGAAGAGCATCCACAGCGTCGTCGCAAAACCGAGGATAAAGAAGCCGAGGCTCGTCCCCAGCAGCGACAGGAAGAGCACCGGCCTCCGCCCGTATCTGTCCGACAGCCTTCCCAGTATCGGCGTGAAGATGAGTTGCATCACCGAGTAAGAAACGAACAGCAGCCCGACCACGCGCGGACTGGCGTTGAACTTCGTTCCCTCGACGTAGAAGGGCAGGACGGGAATGACGATGCCGAACCCGATCAGATCAATGAAGACGGTGACGAAGATGACGAGCAGAGGTGAGCGATTCATAGTTCGTAAATGGTGAATGGTAAATCGTGAATCGTAAATGGTGAACTGATGGAACCGCCTTCTCTATTTACGATTCACCATTTACGATTCACCATTCTTTCACCTGCGGCGTCCGCGCGGCCCCATCAGTGCGCGGTCGGCTGATGCTTGACCGCCGCCCGCGATGAGGAGGGCGAGCGCGATGCCGAGCAGCGAGAAGGCATATTCCATACCCTGATTGTTGGCGAAGAATTTTCCCCAGTGCGGGCCGAGGATGGCGACGAGCATGACGAAGCCGATCAGGGCCGCGCCGACGCGCGTCAGCAGTCCCGTCAGGACAAGGATGCCGCCGACCAATTCGGCGAAGGCCGCCGCGCCCATCCAGAGCCAACTCGGCTGCATGCCGAGCGGCGCGGGGAACGCCGTGAACTTCGCCAGCCCCGGCCCTTCCCACGCGCCGAAAACTTTCTGCGCGCCGTGTGCGATGAAGACGACGCCGAGCGCCAGTCGCAGGGGCACGGTGATCCATGTCGGCGAAGTCTCAATCAACCTTTGGAACATCAGTTGTTATCCCTTCCGTGTCGGCAGGCGCTTCGCAGCGGGCGCGAAGCGCGCTTTCCGCGCGCGCTCATTCTCCGTCTTCGTGAAAAGTTGGGCCGGACAGCCCGCGAACCCTTCTCCCGCGATGCCGGAGGTAACGTCAACCCTCCCGCACTCATTAAAACTTCGACTGTTTTAACACAGCCCCCGCCCGCCGCGCCATAGATGAGAAAACAGAAGGCGTCGGGCGTCGCGCACCATGAAAGACGGAAGCTTTTCAGTCGGGCGTTCAACGGCGCGGCCTTCGCCCGTCCGCTTCTGGACGGCGCGCGCGCCGCTGCGCTACACTCCCGTCTCGCCCCTCCGATATCCGAAGAAAGTTCGCGCCGGATTCTCTCTATGAAAGATGAACCGACACGCACGCTCGTCATCCGACGCGTCCTCGAAGAGGCGCGCGACATACGCGCTTTCGACATGATGCCCGAAGGCGCAAGCGCCGCGCACGGACTCGCCTACACGCCCGGACAGGTCGCTCTGCTGCGAGTCGGCGCAGAGATGCAGCCGGCCTATTTCGCCTTCGCCAGCGCGCCGGAAGACGCGGAACTCGAACTCCTCGTCAAGCGGACGAACGACCCGGCCAGCCGCGCGCTGTATGAAATGAAGGAAGGCGACCGCGTGGAACTCGTCAAAATCGCCGGGCACGGTTTCGCGCTCGACGCGCACAAGGGACGCGATCTGGTCTTCGTCGCGATGGGCACGGGCGTCGCGCCGCTGCGCTCGGCCCTGCGTCACGCGCTCGGACGCGCCGACGACTTCGGCCAGATCGTCGTCCTCTACGGCGCACGCACGCCCGACGATTTCTGCTACCGCGATGAGACCGAAAGCTGGCAGGCGGCTGGCGTCGAACTCCGGCAGGTCGTCTCGCGTCCCGACGGCTACGAGTGGTCGGGGCAGACCGGCTACGTCCAGTCGCTCCTCGAACACGTCCTGCCCTCTCTCTCCGACCCCGTCGCACTCGTCTGCGGCTCGCGCGAGATGATCGTGCAGACGCGCGACCGCTTGCAGGAGATGGGCTTCGCGCCCGAAGCCATCCTGACGAATTACTGATAAAGACAATCCAGCCGCTCTCAAAATTCGTTTTTGCTTGTGGCCGGAACCCGCTTCCGGTCTTGCTGAATGAATGCTCATTCAGTATCATGTGAGCGCCTCGCTTTGAACTTTTTCGGAAAGGCATCATTGCTTTATGCTTCGGATCGAAAAGGCCGCCGTCCTCGGCGCGGGCACGATGGGCGCGCAGATCGCCGCGCATCTGGCGAACGCCGGTATCCCGACATTGTTGCTCGACATCGCGCCGCGCGAATTGACGCCGGAAGAGGGGGCGAAGAGTCTCACGCTCGAATCGAGAGAGGTGCGCGACCGCATCGCGCGCGCAGGGTTGGAGGCCGCGAAGAAGGCGAAGCCCGCCGCCTTTTTCGACAAGGATGTGACGGCGCTGATCTCCGTCGGCAACTTTGAAGACGACCTGCCGAAGCTGAAAAATTGCGACTTCATCATCGAGGCCGTCGTCGAAAATCTTGAGATCAAACGCTCTCTCTACGAACGCGTCGAAGAGTTTCGACGCCCCGGCGCAATCGTCGCGACGAACACCAGCGGCATTCCCATCGGTCAACTCGCCGAAGGGCGCTCGGAAGATTTTCGCGCGCACTTTCTCGGCGTACACTTTTTCAATCCCCCGCGCTATCTACATCTCGTCGAGCTGATCCGCACCGAATGGACGAAGCCGGAGGTCTCCTGTGCCGTCTATGGCTTTCTCGACCAGCGTTTGGGGAAGGGCGTCGTCGTCGCCAAAGACCGTCCGAACTTCATCGCCAACCGCATCGGAACTTACGGCGCGCTCGTCACCATGAGGACGATGCTCGAAGACGGCTACACGATTGAGGAAGTGGACAAGATGACGGGGCCGGCGCTTGGTCGTCCGAAGTCCGCGACCTTCCGCACCTTCGACCTCGTCGGCCTCGACGTGTTCGGCCACGTCATCAAAAATCTTTACGAGGCTCTGCCGGAAGATGACGAGCGGGACGTGTTCGTCGCGCCGGAATTTTTAACGGGCATGATCGGGCGCGGGCTGCTCGGCAACAAGACGAAGGGCGGGTTTTATCGCAAGCAGAAGGGCGAGGGCGAGAAACAGGAAATCTGGACGCTCGATCACGCGTCGCTCGAATACCGCGCGGCGGAGAAAGTTAAACTGCCCGCGCTCGAAGCGGCGAAAAATATCGAAGATACGCGCGAGCGCGTGCGCGCTCTCGTGTGGGGCAAAGAGCGCGCGGGGCAATTTTTGTGGAAGACGATCTCGAAGACGCTTCAATACGCCGCGAATCGCATCCCTGAAGTCTCGGATTCAATCGTCGAGGTTGACCGCGCGATGCGCTGGGGCTTCGGATGGGAACTCGGCGTCTTTGAAGTGTGGGATGCAATCGGCGTCGAGAAGTCGGTCGCGCGTTTGAAGGAAGAGGGCCGCGCGATTCCTCCGAACGTCGAGCGGATGCTCGCGTCGGGCGCGACGAGTTTTTATAAGAAAGAGGAAGGACAGGAATTTTACTTCGACTTTGCCGCGAACAAATACGCGCCGCTCGCGTCGCCGCCGGGCGCGATCATTTTGAAGTCGGTCAAAGACCGCGCGGGCGTCGTAAGGAAGAACGCGGGCGCGTCGCTCGTTGACTTGGGCGACGGCGTGGCGTGTCTGGAATTTCACTCGAAGATGAACGCCATCGGCGGCGACACTTTGCAGATGATTAAGTGGTCGCTCGCCGAAGTCGAGCGAAATTTCGTCGGCCTCGTGGTCGGCAATCAGGGACAGAATTTTAGCGTCGGCGCGAATCTGATGCTGATGCTTCTGGAAGCGCAGGAGGAGAACTGGGAAGACCTCGATCTCGCAATCCGCGCATTCCAGAACGCGACGATGAGTCTGCGTTATTCGGCGAAGCCGGTCGTCGTCGCGCCGTTCGGTTTGACCTTCGGCGGCGGCTGCGAGATGACTTTGCACGGCGACCGCGTGCGCGCCTCTGCTGAGACGTACATCGGCCTTGTCGAAGCGGGCGTCGGCCTGATCCCGGCGGGCGGCGGGACGAAAGAGTTGGTCGTGCGCGCGCTCGATTCAATTCCTTCGGGGATGACGGACGCAGACCCCTTTCCCTTCATCAAACGTGCCTTCGAGACCATCGCGCTCGCCAAAGTCGCCACATCCGCTGCGGAGGCGCGCGGCTACGGATTCCTGCGCGAAGAGGATTCCTATTCGATGAACGCCGACCGCCTCATCGCCGACGCCAAGCAAGAGGTGCTCTCGCTCGCGGCAACCGGATACGTGCAGCCGCAGCAGCGTAACGATATCCGCGCACTCGGCAACGCGGCGCTCTCGACCTTAAAGCTCGGCATACATCAAATGAAGCGCGGCGGCTTTATCTCCGACCACGATGCGCTCATCGGCGAAAAACTCGCGCGCATCTTAACGGGCGGCGACCTCAACCACGAGACGCGCGTCTCGGAGCAGTATTTTCTTGACCTTGAGCGCGAGGCGTTTCTCTCTCTCTGCGGCGAGCGACGGACGCAGGAGCGCATCGGGCACATGCTGAAGACCGGCAAGCCGCTACGTAACTAGTCGCGCCGCGCACCTGAGATGACTGACTATCCCGTCACGCCCGCCGTCCGCATGCTGCGCGAGAAGAACATCGCGTTCGAGCCGCGTCTTTATGATTACGAAGAGCGTGGCGGGACGCGACACTCGGCGGAGTCGCTCGGAGTTGACGAGCACGCGGTCGTCAAGACGCTCGTCATGCAGACGGACGCGAAGAAGCCGCTCGTCGTGTTGATGCACGGCGACCGCGAAGTCTCGACGAAGAATCTGGCGCGCGCGCTCAACGTCAAAAGCGTTAGCCCGTGCGACCCCGCGACGGCGCAGAAGCACACGGGCTACGCGGTCGGCGGCACAAGTCCGTTCGGCACGCACGCGCGGATGACGACCTATGTTGAGCGCACGATTTTCGAGTTGCCGAAGATTTACATTAACGGAGGCAAGCGCGGCTTTCTCGTCGAAATCGAGCCGCAGGCTTTGAGAATTTTATCGCCGCTTGAAGAGGTCGAGGTCGCGATTGAGAAGGCGGCTTGAATTCTTCATGCCGCAAAGTTGAGTCCGAGAGCCGAGGGAAATTTTTATGAGAGACGCAGTGATTGTTTCCGCAGTCCGCACGGCGGTCGGCAAAGCACCGAAGGGAACTCTGAAGAACACGCGGCCCGACGAGATGGGCGCGGCGGTCATCGGCGAAGCCATCCGTCGCGCCGAAGGCTTGGAGATGTCCGAGATCGAAGACGTGGTGATGGGCTGCGCGATGCCGGAGGCGGAGCAGGGCATGAACGTCGCGCGCGCGGCGGCGATTCGCGCGGGGCTGCCGGTCGAGACAAGCGCGATGACGGTCAATCGCTTCTGCTCGTCGGGACTGCAATCCATCGCGATGGCATCCGACCGCATCCGCGCGGGCGGCGCTGAAGTGATCGTCGCGGGCGGGCTTGAGACGATGTCCATGATTCCGATGGGCGGCCACATCATCCGCCCCAATCCATACCTCGTCGAACACTACCCGGACTTTTATCTCAACATGGGACTCGCCACCGAGAACGTCGCGCGCAAGTATGAAGTGACGCGCGAGGAGCAGGACGCTTTCTCCGCCGAGTCGCACCGCCGCGCCGCCGCCGCGCAGGACGCGGGCAAGTTCGACGATGAAGTGGTGCCGCTCACCGTCGCGTTCGAGGAGTTGGACGGGAAGGGGCGGAAGGTCAGGCGCGAAGCCACGTTCGACAAAGACGAAGGCGTGCGGCGCGACACTTCGGAAGAAAGCCTCTCGAAGTTGAAGCCTGCCTTTCACATCAAGGGGACGATTACGGCGGGCAACGCCTCGCAGATGTCGGACGGCGCGGCGGCGGCAATCGTGATGTCGGACGAGCGCGCACGCGCGTTGAATTTGAAGCCGCTGGCACGCTTCGTCGCTTACGCGACAGCCGGTTGCCCGCCCGAAGAGATGGGCATCGGCCCCGTCTTCGCCATCCCGAAAGTGCTGAAGATCGCGGGACTCAAGCTTGAAGACATTGATGTCATTGAGTTGAACGAAGCCTTCGCCGCGCAAAGCTTAGCCGTCATCAAGACACTCGGCTTAGACCCCGCGCGCGTGAACGTCAACGGCGGCGCGATTGCGCTCGGTCATCCTCTGGGCTGCACGGGCGCGAAACTGACCGCGACGATTTTGCGCGAGCTTGAGCGCCGCAATGGTCGTTACGGCATGGTGACGATGTGCGTCGGCGGCGGGATGGGCGCGGCGGGAATTTTCGAGAGGATAGGTTGATCTGAGTAGTGATAAAGAAATTAACAGGGATGGACAGGATAAAAAACAGGGAAGCAGATTTGAGATTTGAAATTCTTAATCCTGTCTATCCTGTCCATCCATGTTAATTATTCTTACTGCTGGAAGCGGGACGATGAGTCGTCTCGCGCCATTAAACTGATGAAAGGATGAAATTATGTCAGCCGTAGCCGAAGAGAAAAAAATCGTCGCGGGCGGGAGTTTCCTCATCGAGGAACGGAGCGCCGGAGACATTTTCACGCCCGAAGATTTCACGGACGAGCATCGCATGATCGCCGAAACGTCGCGGCAGTTCATGGACACGGAAGTGCGCCCGGCCATCACCGAGTTTGAGAAGCACGACTGGAAACTCCTGCGCGAGACGGTGCAGAAGGGCGCTGATTTAGGACTCATCGGCGCGACGCTGCCGGAAGAGTACGGCGGGTTGGGGCTGGATCAGACGACCGGCGCGATTATCGGCGAGACGTTGGGCCGCGCCGCCTCTTTCGCGACGACGATGGGCGCGCAGAGCGGCATCGGGTTGCTGCCGATTGTCTATTACGGCACGGAAGAGGCGAAGAAAAAGTATCTGCCGAAGATTATCTCCGGCGAGATGATCGCGGCTTACGCGCTGACCGAATCCGGCTCAGGCTCGGATGCGCTCGCGGCCAAAGCGACGGCGCGCTTGAGCGAAGACGGCACGCACTATGTCTTGAACGGCGAGAAGATGTGGATCACGAACGGCGGGTTCGCGGACGTGTTCGTCGTCTTCGCGAAAGTTGACGGCGACAAGTTCAGCGGCTTCATCGTCGAGCGGCAGGAGGGCCTGACGAACGGCGCGGAAGAGCACAAGATGGGCATCAAGGGTTCTTCGACGACGGCGCTCGTGCTCTCGGATGTCAGAACGCCGGTCGAGAATCTTCTGGGCGAAGTGGGCAAGGGCCACAAGATCGCCTTCAACATTCTCAACATCGGTCGCTTCAAACTGGGCGCGATGTGCAACGGCGGGATGAAGTTGATGCTTCACGAGGCGGTGCGCTACGCGAACGAGCGGCAGCAGTTCGGCAGGTCGATCTCAACCTTCGGCGCGATCAAGTCGAAGCTCGCGGAGATGGCGATCCGCACGTGGGTCGGCGAGGCGATGATCTATCGCACGCTCGGACTCATCGAGTCGGCGATTGACGCGACCGCCGATGCGACCGACCCCGAATCGAAACTGCGCGCGATTGAAGAGTACGCGGCGGAGTGCTCGATTATCAAAGTCGCCTTGTCGGAATACTGCGATTTCGTCGCCGACGAGATGGTGCAGATTTTCGGCGGCTACGGCTACTCCGCGGACTACCCCGCGGAGAAGGCGTACCGCGACTCGCGCATCAACCGTATCTTCGAGGGCACGAACGAAATCAACCGCATGCTCATCCCCGGCATGCTGATGAAGCGCGCGATGGCCGGTAAACTCGCGCTCCTGCCCGCCGCGCAAAGCTTGATGGACGAAGTGCTGTCGCCCTCCATGCCGGGACTCGACGAGGACGAGACGTTGCTTGCCAACGAGTCGCGTCTCGCGCGCAACGCGAAGAAGGTGGCGCTGATGGTTTTGGGGACGGCGGCGCAGAAGTACATGGCGAAGCTCGGCGACCAGCAGGAAATTTTAATCGGCGTCGCGGACATCATCATGGACACCTACGCGATGGAGACGGCCATCCTCCGCGCGCAGAAACTCGCTGCCAGAGACGGCGAAGAGGCGGCGGCGCGCTATCTCGACATGACGCGCGTCTTCTGCAACGACGCGACCGAACGCATCGAAGCGCACGCCAAGAACACGCTCGCGGCGATGACCGAAGGGGATGAGTTGCGCACGCTGCTCGCCGCGCTCCGGCGTTTTACGAAGAACACGCCGATGAACACCGTCGTCGCTCGGCAGGGGATCGCCGACGTGATGATCAAGGCGAACAAGTACACGTACTGAGGGAGTTAAGGCCAAAGATAAAAGGCGAAAGTGAGGCGTTCCATTGTCCTTACTTTCGCCTTTTCCTTTGAGCGTTCAATTCTTCAAAGCAGCACCCGCGTCTTTACGAAAAAGGTTCTTAATGCCCCGCCGCTTGCGGCGGGGATGGATGAACCATCTTGCGCGGGGGTTCGATGCCCGCGCGCAAGATAGCTGAGGTTGATAGAATGCGCGCATGGTCTTTAGGAGA
>JBAVPI010000998.1:0-1971 GCA_049692915.1 Pyrinomonadaceae bacterium | reverse complement strand
GTCCATGTGCGGCGTCGTCACGCCCGGCGCGAGTTGTTTGCGGTTCGGATAGGCGACGCTCATGATGCGGCCTATGCGCGCCCAGTCGCTCGCGGCGAGTGCGAGGCGCATCTCGCGCGCCGTGTCGCGGATGCCGTCGAAGATTTCAAAGATGCGCCGGTCGCCGTCTATGTGGCGCTTGAAAATCTCCCAGTTGTTCGTCCCCGACAGGCGCGGCTCGCCCGTATAGCAGATGACGATGCGGCGCTCCAACTCTTCCGCGTCAACGCTGATGGCTTCGCGATGGATGCCTTCGGCGCTGAATTCAATCGAGTTCGCGCCGCCGTAGAAAGCGCCGTAGTAATCCTGAAAGCCCGCGGGCACGCGTATGACGGTCGTTTCGACGTTGGCCGCGATGGGGATAAACTTGCTCTCAGGATAGCGGTCGCCGACGAGACGGTTCAGTGCGCCGATGCAGGCGATGGCGAGCGCGCTCGACCCGCCGAGGCCCGCGCCCGCCGGGGCCGCGCTCTCCGCGATGAGATGAAAGCCCGTCTCCGGTCGAAAGAAGTGGACGAGTTTCGAGATAAGTTCCAGACGCTCCTCGCGCACGAGTTCTGCGACGCCGGCGATGTCTGTCTCGAACGAGACGCCTCGGTCTCGCGATTCAAGGATGACGCGGTCGTCGTCGCGCGTTTCGATGCGACAACGCGCTTCGAGCGAGATCGCGAAGTTGACCGTGACCGCGCCGGGATGGAACAGGTACAGAGGCCAGATGTCAATCGTGCCACCGGCGAGGTCTACGCGCGTCGGGGCGATGGCTTCAATAATCACTTGAGGGATAAAGTCCTTTCAACTTGTCTGAAGAATCAGATGCCCGCGAAGAGTCGGGCGGCTGCTTGTTTGCCGGTCGTCGTTAATCTTAATCCGCCACGTCCGAGACCTTTTTCTTATCGGCTTCGACCTTGCCGGGCCTGTGCTTCGACGAATCTTTGTGGCGCGCACGCGGGCCGGGCAGAATCTCCTGTAGCTCGACTTTGATCTCCTGAAATTTTTCTTCCGCCGCGTGCTCGAACTTCTGGATGCGTTCCGGGTTCACCTCCTCGACCTTCTTCGACAGGTATCGCTCGACGAAGTAGAAGCCGCAGATGCCGACGCCGATCAGCGCGACGACGACGACGAGCAGATAGATGCTCAGGTCGCGGATGTTGCCGATGACGGTGTTGATGGCGGTGTGGAAAACGTAGCCCGCTCCGACAAGCGTCAGCACCCAGACGAAGCAACTCGCGAGCGAGAGCACGAGGAAGCGCATGTAAGGCATCCGCGCCACGCCGTAGAAAGCGCACGCCGCCCAGCGCAGCCCGTAAGTATATTTTGAAACGAAGATCGAGAGCGGGCCGAACTTCTCCGTCAGTCGCTCGATGCGGTCACGCGCCGCGCAGTAGAAGCGGAAATGCTGCACGCGCGAACGCGTCCCGCGCCCCAACCAGTACGCCACGTTGTCGCTCACGAACCCGCCGAGCGTGCCCGCCGCCAGCACCTGTATGAAACTGTAGTCGCCGAACGCCAGCCCGTGCGCCAGCACCCCCGCCACCAAAAGCGTGATGTCGCCCTCCACCATCGTCAGCAAAAAGATGGCGATTGGCCCCAGTCTCCCGATCAGATCGTTAACGAATTGCCAGTCCATATAAAAGCATTGGTGAGTGATGAGCGACGAGTGATGAGCAGGAGCCAAGTTTTCAACTCGTCACTCGTCGCTCATCACTTCGGCCCGACATTCTACACGGAGAACGTGTTGTTTGACACCCCCCTGCCCCTTTGTTAACATTTTCTTCGTCCCGCATCCCGCTTCTAAATGTTTCAGCCGCTTGAGTTGAGAGGCCCTACTGAGATGACCAGCCCGGAACAGAACGAGCAGCAATACATCGGCGTGGAAATCTCCGGGGCGGCCCTGCGCGCGGCGCTCGTCTCGTCGGGCGGGCAGGTTTCGGG
>JBAVPI010000997.1:0-1983 GCA_049692915.1 Pyrinomonadaceae bacterium | reverse complement strand
CCGTTCGGCGGCATCGTCCTCTCGACGCATCGTCTCAACCGCATCGGCGAGATTGTCGTACATGAAAACGGTGCGCATGCGACGGCGGAGGCGGGCGTCGTGCTCGCGGATTTTCAACGCGCGGCCCACGCGGGCCGACTCTTTTACCCGCCCGACCCGACCGAGTGGAGCTGCTTTCTCGGAGCGACCGTGGCGACGAACGCTTCCGGCGCTCGCGCCTTCAAGTACGGCCCGACCAGACGTTACGTCCGTCGCCTGCAAATCGCGCTCGCCTCCGGTCAACTGCTCGACCTCAAACGCGGCGAAATCTTCGCCGACCGCGAAGGCGCACTGAGCATCCCGCTCGCGGGCGGCAAAAGCATCGAAGCGCGCCTGCCCACCTACACGATGCCGCGCACGCGCAAGCACGCCGCCGGTTACTACGTCGCGCAGGGGATGGATGCGCTCGACCTCTTCATCGGCAGCGAGGGCACGCTCGGCGTCGTTACCGAACTGGAGGTCGAGTTGTTGCCGCAGCCGGAAGGCGTGCTGTGCGGCATCGTTTTTTTTAGACGCGAAGACGAACTGCTCGCCTTCGTCCGCGAAGCGCGCGAGCATTCTTTGCGGACGCGTGCGGCCCGACAGACGGGCGACGCGATAGACGCGCGCGCTCTTGAGTTCTTCGACGCGGAGTCGCTCAACTTCCTGCGCGAGCGTTACGCGCTTGTGCCTTCCGGCGCGGCGGGCGCGATCTTCTTCGAGCAGGAATTGAGCGAAGAGACCGAGGAGACAACGCTGGCGGCGTGGCTCGAACTATGCGAGCGGCACGCCGCGCTGCTCGACGATTCGTGGTTCGGCACGAACGAACACGACCGCGCCGAGATGCGAGAGTTCAGGCATCAACTGCCCGTGATGGTCAACGAGTGGCTCGTGCGTCACGACCAGCGCAAAATCTCGACCGACATGGCCGTGCCCGACGCGGAGTTTCCCGCCATGCTCCGTTTCTATCAAGAGACTCTGCGCGCCAGCCGTCTGCAATACGTTATCTTCGGGCACATCGGCGACAATCACGTCCACGTCAACATCATGCCCCGCGACGACGTGGAGGCAGTCGCCGCGCGTGATATTTACATGCGCTTCGTCCACCGCGCAGTCTTCGCAGGCGGCACGATCTCAGCCGAGCACGGCATCGGCAAAATCAAACGCGAGTACCTCCGCGTCCTCTACACCGGGGCGCACCTGCGCGAGATGGCCGCGCTCAAACGCGCCTTCGACCCCGCGTGCATTCTCGGTCGCGGCAACATGATTCCCGAAGAATATCTTTCTTGAAGCGCAGGAATTAACAGGGATGGACAGGATGGACAGGATAAGGAGAAGAAATACGAGACGATAAACGCTAAACGCTGAATGAGGGATAGAAGCTTTTCAGTTCATCATTTGATTGTTCTGACTTCATCGTTTGTTTTCCATCCTGTCTATCCTGTCCATCCCTGTTAATATTCTTTCTGCCTGTTATTAACCGCTGCACGGCTGTCTTATGTTTCGTTTCAACACCGCCGGAGAATCACACGGTCGCGCGCTCGTCGCGATTGTCGAAGGCGTGCCCGCCGGATTAGCGATTGATGTCGAGAAAATCAACGGTGAGCTTGAGCGTCGTCAGTGGGGATACGGGCGCGGCGGGCGGATGAAGATCGAGCGCGACCGCGTGGAAATTCTGAGCGGCGTGCGGCACGGGCAAGCTTTAGGTTCGCCCGTCGCGCTCGTAATCGAGAATAAGGATTGGGCTAACTGGTCGGACGTGATGGCGTCGGAGCCGCGCGACGTTGCGCCGGAGAAGTCGCGACGCGTCAAGCGTCCACGCCCCGGCCACGCAGACCTCGCGGGCGGGCAGAAGTACGGGGCGCGCGATCTACGAGACATCCTCGAACGCGCGTCGGCGCGCGAGACGGCGGCGCGTGTCGCGTGCGGAGCGCTGGCGAAACAACTGCTCGACGCGTTCGGCGT
>JBAVPI010000996.1:0-1593 GCA_049692915.1 Pyrinomonadaceae bacterium | reverse complement strand
CGCAACGCCTGAACTATCTCGACGTGCGCGACGCCGACACCGGCGGTAGAAATGGCGCGCATCGGCGGTCGCAAGGAAACGAAGACCTCAGCTTTCAACGCGCCTTCTGTGACGAGGATGGGTAGGTCTTTGCAGCTAATAGTTTCTACGGGCAGTGCCGTCCAGTGAATGGGACTGCCGGAGCTTGTGCCGTGCGGTTCGCGGTCGAGATAGTCTTCGGCGGTCGAGAGCCAGTGGTAGCCTGCGCGTGCGCCCGCGAAGCGCAATTGGCAGGCTTGAATCAAACCTCGTTCGTCCCGATAGGGAATGACGAGGGCAGGGCGTTTGTAGTTGTAGACTTTGCCGAGTTTGACTTGGGCGTAATCTTTCAGCCAGAAGCCGGGTATGCCGATGACGCCGGGTAAATCGCGCGCCTGCATATACGTCGGGAATTGTTCTTCGATGAAGCGAGCAATAGCACAAGCCAACTCGTCGCGCTCGCGGACTCGCGGCGGCAGCGCGCCGAATCGGAGAGCGTCTTGCGGCAACAGCCCGCGCGCGAGCAGTCCGTCCGGCGTGGCGGTGACGAGTTCACGCTCATAGCGCGAAGCGGGCGACATGGCGATGAGCTGCTCGTAGGCGGCGTGCCTGATTTCAAGCGGAGCGATTGGAGTCGGCTCTTGTGTGGTGCTGCGCTGCTGCTCGTCTGTGTCCAAAATCGCACCCGGTCGTCTGTGGTAAAATGAACGCTTGTCTTCGAGGAGGATGTGAACGTAGCCGCCGTCTTTCGCGCGCTTGACCGCTCCGGCTGATTCCTTCATGCAGTGGGCGAGCCTTCCGTCGCGCGTCACTTGGCAGTATTTCTTCGCGCCGCAGATGGGGCATGGATTTCTACGATTCGCGCGCCTGAAGCCGATGTTAAACCGCTCGGGATAGCGGCTCGACAATCCAGAAATAGGCTTGGGCGTTCGCAGCGACATCGCTTCATAATTCATGGGCGGCACATGGAACCTTTCGGAGAGAAGTTCGTGTGAACGCGCGCTTGGACGTTCTCTCCCGTGCGCTCGTCACAGAACTTGCCGCCCGCTAAAATTTTCGGACTTCGGACTACAGCTAAAAACGATACTGACCCATCTCCTCGATGCGGCGTGTCATGTCGTGCGTGACCTGACCGATGATCTGCGCCATCCGGTGATACTCGGCGGCTTGGAGTCCAGCGGAGCGCACCTGACCTATGGCGCTCTCGGCTCCGGCATACTTCGTCAAGGCGGCTCGGTCAAGCATCCCGGTGCTTTCGCGCGCGGCGGTCGAGGAAATTGCTGCTTGCGTGTTCGCCGCGTTGTTGACGCTCTGCTGCCACGTTGAGATTGCGCCCGACTGGCTGCTGTACTGCGTGGTCAGAGCGCCTTCGGTCTGGGTGGCGCGCGTCTGTTCGACCTCCGTGCGGTCTTCGGCGTAGGTGCGGTTGTTGTTGGCGGTGCGGCCAAGATAATCGCTCGATAATCCAAGACCGCCCCGCGCCTGCATTTCGATGTTGACGCTATCTGTAACGATCTCGCCCGGATGACTTGCGAGACTTCCTGCTTGTTGTCCCGGCCCTGCGCTCCCTGCGCC
>JBAVPI010000995.1:0-5006 GCA_049692915.1 Pyrinomonadaceae bacterium | reverse complement strand
GAGATGTCTATGGCGACCTGCGGGAGCGTTATGCTCTCTCTCTGTCCGGCGAGCGAGATGGTTTCGGTGTGCGCTTTCTCAATCGAGTTGACGTGACTTTCGGGGCCGCGCACGCGCACTCTGCCGGGCGTAATCTGCACGCTGCCGCGCTCGTAGCCCGCGGGCGGTGCGCCCTCGAAGCGCGCTTCGACTTCGATTTCGCGTTCCAGAATCGGTTCGAGATGGAGCGCCACGCTGCCCGGCTCGATCCTCACGATCTGCACGTCCGCGGGCAAATCCATCGAGACGTTTTCGGGCGTCAGACGCGCCACGCGGTCGCCCGGCCTGAGTCCCGTGATGTTGGCCCGCGCGACGATATTGCGCGCGTTGACCTCCGCGAGTTTTCCCTGACTGCCTTCAAGCGTCACGTCCACGTCCTCGACGGGGTCGTTGCTGATGTCCACATCCTGCGGGCGGACGAATTCGAGTTGCACGCCGCGCAGGCGCACGGTGGCGGGCGCGCGTTGCCCCGTCACGGCGTACCAGAGGCCGAGCGTGAGCAGGAGCGACAGCAGTTTGAGCCACCAGTCCTCGAACAGCAGCGCGTGCAGCCAAGGGCCGAGCACGCTGCGCGCGTCGCCCATCGCTCCTCTTTTTGTTTCGCGCAAAGCCATTTCGTTTACGAAGTGAAGACTACAGGTTAGAGGTCTGTGAAGGCGGATGAACTTTTACCGACCTCAAGCCGCTGGCCTCTGACCTCCGTTTGAACGTTTTCCGCTTCGACGCCCGCGCCCGTCTCATCTTCAATGACGGCGGGACGCGAGGCGGTGGGTTCGAGCGCCCCGAAAATCGCGGCGCGAAGTCTGGTCGCGTCGAGTCCGCGCTTGATCTGACCGCCCATCACGAATGAGATGAGTCCCGTCTCTTCGGAGACGACGACGGCGACGGCGTCCGTGTCTTCCGTGATGCCGATGGCGGCGCGGTGGCGCGTGCCGAGGTCTTTCGAGAGGAGAGGGTTCAACGTCAGAGGCAGAAAGCATGCGGCGGCGGCGACGCGGTGTGCGCGAATGACGACCGCGCCGTCGTGGAGCGGCGTCGTCGGGTTGAAGATGGTGACGAGCAAGTCGTAGCTCAACTCGGCGTCCATCTGCACGCCGCCGTCTATCACGTTGCGCAGGCCGACGGCGCGCTCGATGACGATGAGCGCGCCCGTCTTCGTCGAGGCCAGCGTCGTCGCGGCGAGCACGATCTCGTCATAGACGCCCTCGCCGAACTGACCGCGGTGGCGCAGCAGGAAGGGCATGCGGACGCGGTTGCCGAAGGTGATGAGCGCCTGCCGGATTTCGTTCTGGAAGAGCACGATGATGGCGAAGCCGATGTAGAGCGGCGCGGGGCGGAGGATGAATTCGAGCGTCGCCAGATCGTAGGTGGCCGCGAGCAGATAGAGCAGCGCGATGGCTGCGATGCCGGCGGCCATCGGCGCGGCGCGCGTCCCGCGAATGACTTTCAGCAGCGTGTACACGAGCAGAAAGACGAGCACGAAATCCACGACGCTGCGCGGCTCGCGTAGTCTCTGGAAGTAGTGCATGTACGGCTGCTGAAACATTTGTGCTTTCGGATTTCAAATGCCGGATTTCAGACTTGAAATCGAAGACGCTCCGGCGTCGGGTTCAAACTCAAACTCTCAAAGCGCGAAATCGTCCTAACCGATGTGTTGGAGAATCGGCTCGTCGGGGCCTGCTTCGCCCTTGCGCGCGGTCTCCAGAAAAATCATATCCACCATCGGCTCGGCGCGTTTGATGCTCTCCTCGACCTCGTTGATGGTCTGCTCGATGTCGTCCGTCTCCAACTCGTCGCGAAAGTTGATGTGAGCGTTGACGAGAATCTGCTTCGGCCCTAGGTGCATGGTCAGCAGTTCGATGACGCCGCAGACGTTCGGGTGCGTGAGGATCGCATCGTGGATACGCCCGCGCACCTTCTCGGTGGCGGCCTCGCCGAGCAGGAGTCCGCGCGAAGAGCGCGCGAGCACGAAGGCCACTATCGCGAGCACGACGCCGATGGAGATGGAGGCGACGCCGTCCCAGTATGCGCCGTCGCCGGGGCCGCTGTGATGCTCGGTCAGGTAGAGGCCCGCAGCGGCGATGACGATACCGACGAGCGCCGCCGAATCTTCAAAGAGCACGGTCTTGGCGGTCGGGTCTTTCGACTCTCTGAGGTACTCGCCGAAGCTCATTCCCTCGTGCTTCGCCTCGCGCATCTCCTGATAGATGGCCGTCGCGATGGAGGCAGACTCCAACACGAGCGAGATGGCGAGCACCCAGTAAGCCCACTTCAAATTCTCCGGCGCGTGCGGGTGATAGAGTTTGACGACGCCCTCATAAATCGCGTAGGTCGCGCCGACGCCGAAGATGAAGACAGCCGCGATGAACGACCAGAAGAAGCGTTCCTTGCCGTAGCCGAACGGGTGTTTTTCCGATGCGGGGCGGCGATAAAAGCGCAGGCCCAACAGCAGGAAAACCTGATTCGTCGTATCGGCCAGAGAGTGCAAAGCCTCGGCCATCATCCCCGACGAGCCGGTGAAGATTGCCGCGATGAACTTCAAAACGGTAATCAGCGCGTTGGCGAACAGCGCGCCGATGACTGCCAGCATGAATAGTCTTCCCCCACCTGTTTAAGCTACACGCATCCGCGCCGATTATGCGGTATCGAGTGTCGCAAATCAATGAGACGATTTAAGAGGAGAGAATAGCGATGGTTTCCACTTATTGAATCATTCTTGTATGAGAAGCCCCCTCACGGTTAAACTTCTCATGTGAACTTTGAATGGGACGAGGAAAAGAACAGAGAAAATATTCGCAAGCATGATTTGGATTTTGCAGATGCTTCGGAAATCTTCCATGCTCCGATGCTGACAAATCTTGATGCCAGAAAAGATTATGAAGAAGATCGTTGGGTGGGAATTGGTTTTCTCAAGAATTTTGTCGTAGTTGTTGTTTACATCGAGAGTGACGATGTGATTCGCATTATCTCTTTACGAAAGGCTTTGAAATATGAGCGCACAAGATTTGAAGAAGCCGTCAGAAACGAATTGGGTGAAGGTTAGCCAAATGACAGACGAAGAGATTGACACATCGGATATTCCGCCGTTGGATGAAACATTCTTTACCGACGCTCGCCTGCGGATGCCGGAGAAGAAAATATCCATCACGCTGGATGTTGATGCGGACGTTCTGGAATGGTTCACAGCACAGGGCGAAGAGTCCGAGCATCGTATCAATGCTGCGCTACGAATCTATGCTGAAGCTCATAAGGAGCAGCGTCGCTGATGCGGAATAGCGATGATTTCTACTGATGGGAATTATCTACTCGACGCACTGACTGACGGGCGGCTCAGGAATACTCCGGCTATTTGCGGCGTCAATACAGGTGACGCAACCCGCAACATTGTGACTGCCTGAGAGGTAAAACAGAATGGTCGCAGTTGTGTTGACGAGATAATGATTCTACGGAAGAAGCTTTGCGGTGGAGCACCGTTTACGTCCCGCGAAGTTATCCAGAATCAAAAATGGTAGAAGGCGGAGACGATGATTCTGTTTTGAAATTCCTTCCGGTGTGTGAGCGGAAAGCTTGTGCCTAATCCAATCGAAAAATCTCTTTTCTTCAAAGGGCGAAACTTGAATCCCGGCGTGATATTGAAAGCTGTTCCTTCGCCGCCGCTTAACGCCGACTCGCCATCCAGTTCAATGAGCGGCTCAAGGTGATGTGGGAGTTGATAGAGAAATGACAGATTGTAGCCGAGTGCTTTCGGTTCATCTTCGCCTTTGTGCTGGTTGGCCGGAATGGAGAGCGAAGTGAAGGCCACCACTTGCAGCCTGTCTCTTTGATAGCCCATGTCAACATAGGGCGTGACCTCAAAGACGTGACTACTCCCGATGCCTTTGCGGTCGCTGCCGGTTGGCAAGCCGAACTCCGCACCATAACCGAGCAGCAACCCTTTTTCTTCAAAATGAAAGTTGGCGAACTTGAGCGCGACTTCCGCGTTGCCGGTGTGCTGTCTATTTTCTCCGGGAAAGTTTTCTCTGTGAACTGTATAAGGCGCGTTGACTTCGATACTAAAAGAAGGGCGGAAAGCATACTCAAATTCTAACCGGGCGGTATGGTCGGCGGCTTCTACTCCATCGTCGTCGAATCGTTGATAAAAGTAGTCGAAACGAATTTTTGTATCGGGAGACGGCGACTCGGCGATTAAAGGATGTGAGAAGTGTATGTGTGCATGGTGATGATGGGCGTCGTGGTCGTCATCCTGCGCGCGGGCGATACCGGCGTTGAGAGAGACAATAACAAGTAAAAGGATAGCGGGCAGAGTCCGGGTCAGCATTAAATGATTTCCTTCTGCGTCTTGATTTATATTGGAGAATTAGCTTAAGGATTCTACCTTATTTCGTCAACCATATTAATACCCTATTTTCAATGGCGACCTGAGATAAACTGACGAACCTGCGTCGGGTAGATAATTACCTTGATTATCTTTTCTATAACCATCAGGTTTCTTAAAATCGTTTGAGCGGGAGAAGCATTTGCTTGAGCGTTTGTTGTTAAGTTTTCAAGGTTAACGATTAATGCTTCAACGTAAGCAAGAGATGTTTGAGGTGAATTTGTTTATGCTTCAACGTTGGTTGCTTATGTTCAAGTGTTAGCTCGTGATGTTTGAGCGTTAGCTTGTCATGTTCGAGCGTTAACTTATAATGTTCGAGGATTAGCCTGTTGTGTTCAAGCGTTAATTTATGATGCTTGAGTATTATTTATTTTCGTTCGAGCATAAGTTAATAATGTTGGAGCAGTAGAAACTACTGTTCAAACTTCACGTCTTTGTCCTTCAATGTTGGTGTGTCGGCCTTGTGCGTGCGCGTGTGATGTGTCGGCGCGGGGTGCGGCGTGGGCGTTGAAGAAAATGCTTGCACTTTTGGGTGAGTTGGATATACTGCGCGCCGTCGGCCTCGCTTCCTTTTTTCTCACGTCCGCACACA
>JBAVPI010000994.1:0-6370 GCA_049692915.1 Pyrinomonadaceae bacterium | reverse complement strand
AAGGCGGCCCGAGCACCACCAATCTTAAGAATCGCACCTTCTTTTTCACCTCGTATCAAGAGGAGCGTCAAGCGTCAACCGCAAGCGTCGGACTGGTCGCCCCGTCGGCGTCAGGCCGCGCGCTCCTGAACTCGCTTTTCACGCCCGGTGTCAGTCCCAACCTCGACTTGTACCTCGGCATCACGCAGAACGCGGTCGGCAATTCGAGCTTCCTTAATATCCCCATCGGTGCCCGACCCGGCTGCGCCGCTCCGTGCAATGTCCAGTTCGGAACCTTCAACCGTGCGTACCCCTTCACCTTCCGCGACCGCCAGTTTATCGGGCGCGTTGACCATAAGATCAGCGATAACGACCAGTTCACGGGGCGCTACGTTTACGGCAGCAACGCCTTTCCGAGCGCCGGCCCCACCTTTGAAGGTTTCGACTCGGCCCAGCAAAACAAGACGCAGAACTTGCTTCTCGAAGAAGTGCACGTCTTCGGGCCGTCGCTGACGAACGACCTTCGACTCGGCTACAGCCGCATCGCCTTCGTCTTCCCGATTGTGGGCGGCACGCTGGCGGAAACACTGCCGCTCATTAACATCACGAACGCGACCTCGCTCGGCGTGGCGTCGAACCTGCCGCAGGCACGCATCGCGAACAACTACGTCATTCAAGACACGGCGACCTACGTGCACGGCGACCACACGTTCCGCGGCGGCCTCGAATTGCTCCAGCAGCGTTCAAAGCAGTCTGCGCCGTTCCGCGGTCGTGGCGAACTATCGTTCGGCAACAGCGCCGTCGGCTCTACGTCATTCAGCGGCTTCGCCAACTTCATTGACAACTTCGGCGGCTCCGGCAGCGCCCTGCGCGACTTCGGCAGCCCCGTCTATTACCCCGCGCTCTTCCGTCAGGCCTACTTCTTTCAGGATCGCTGGCGCGCGACCGAAGCATTGACGCTGACCCTCGGCCTGCGCTACGAGGACTTCGGGCAGCCTGTCAATTCGGTTAACACGGCGGCCTTCACCGGCCTCTTCAACGTCAATCCGGCGACGCGGCAGGGGCCATACAGTCTGCCGAACGATGCCGACAAGGACAAAAACAACTTCGCGCCGACCGTCGGCCTCGCCTATGCTCCTTCCTTTGAGCACGGGTTGCTCGGCACTCTCTTCGGCCAGAAGCGCACGGTGTTTCGTGCCGGCTATCAGGTGACTTACGACTCGTTCTTCAACAACATCGCGTCGAACGCGGCGGCTTCCTCGCCGAACCTCGTCTCGACGACCATCACCTCGACGCCCAGCACGGCCAGCCCGCGCGGACTCTCTAACTTGACCAATCAGTTCCCGACAGTCGCGCGCCCGCTGACCCCGCTCGACGCTCAGACGCTGGTCACCAAAGACTTGGTGAACCCGTACTACCAGCGCTTCTCGGTCGGCATGCAGCGTGAATTGCCGGGTAGTCTCGTCGTTGACGTTTCCTACGTCGGCACGAAGGGCACGAAGCTCTACATCAACGAAGACCTCAACCCGACAGTTCCGCTGGCGCTCCGGCAGAATACTCCGGCGAGCTATCCGAACTGCACGCCGGGCACGAACGTCACGGCGGCACAGGCCACCGCGCAGTTCCCGACCGGCGTGCTCTGCCCGCTGTCGGGTCGTCTCGACAACATTCAGGGATCGCGTCTGATTCGTACCAACGGCGGCTCTTCGATCTACCACGCGGGCCAGCTTAATGTGACGCGCCGCTTCACGAACGGGCTGACGTTCACGGGCGCTTACACTTACTCCAAGTTGATTGACAACGGGAGCGAAGTGTTCGGCGTCGGCAACACGAACTTGCCGCAGCAGGCGGTGCGTCCTCCGATTCTCGGCGGGCCTGCCTTCAGCGAGCGTCTGGAGCGCGCGGTCTCGTTCTTCGACCGCACGCAGCGCGCCGTCTTTACTTACGTTTACCAGTTGCCCTTCTTCACCGAACAGCGCGGCTTCGCCGGGCGCGTCCTCGGCGGATGGGAAGTTTCCGGTGTGACGACCTTCGAAAGCGGCGTGCCGTTCACGGTCATTAACGGTCAGGACGCCGACAGCATCGGCGGCAACCTCGACCGCCCGGACTTCAACGCCAGTGGTCAGGCAGGCGTGCGCGCCGTTCCGGCAATCGCCACCGCTACCGCTAACCCGTGCTCGGTCGCGGTCGGTGCAACTTTCTACACCAACCCGGACGCGGGCGGTGCTTGCATCAACCCGTCAACCGCGCAGTTCATCGGCATCCTCGCGGGATCGGGACGTACCGGCAATCTGGGCCGCAACACGCTCCGCACGCCGGGGACGAACCTGTTTGACATGAACTTCTCGAAGCGTTTGAGGCTGACGGAAGGCACGCGGCTCGAATTCCGCGCCGAAGTCTTCAACATCTTCAACCATCCGAACTTCTTGCAGGGGAGCATCAGTCCCTTCACGCCGGGCGGCGGCAGTCTTCCGGCCAGCGTCTTCGGTTCGGTGGCCGGACGCTTCCTCCAACCCGACACGGTCGGCACGGACGGCGGCGGTCGCACGATTCGCTATCAGGTCAAGTACCGCTTCTAAAAACCACGGGCGGGCGCAGTTTCCCGCCCATCCTAAATCACAAAAAGCCCCGCCGTACTTAAACGGCGGGGCTTTTTCACGTTCAGCACAGGCGGACGTTTACGCGGCCAACATGCGCGCCAATCCTTCGAGGTCGAGCGTGTGGACGGGCAGGCCGAGTTGCCGCTCAAGCTCTTCAAGCGTCGTCCCGTCGAGCATGACGGGTTCGTCCGACTTGTGGGCGGTCTTTGGAAGAATGACGAAGTCGCCTTCGATCCGCTCGCGCGCGGCGAGGACGCAGGAGCCGGTGATTAGTCCGGCGACGACGATCTCCGAACCGAAATATTTATTCTCCACGGCGAGGACGCGCAGGCGCGTGCCGAACCGCTCATTGATTCCCTTGATGAGTTCCGACAAGACCGGCGCGAAGAGCGTGCCGGTGAGAATCGTGCCGTTGAGTTTCGAGGGATCGTGCGGAGGATGCTTTTCGAGCCGCCGGGAAAGCTTCGCGAAGTCTTCGCGGAACGAGCGCACCATGCCGACGCCGTCCTCGATTTGCGGGTAATCGCCGTAGTGCCTGCGGCCCGGAATGGCGCGGCCCGCGCGCAGGTATATCTCGTCGCCGAGGAAAGCGAAGTTCGTCCCCAGACGCGCGCGCAAACTTTTCTGGACGGCTGCGACCTCGCGTATGACGCGCCGGCACCAATCGGGCGTGACGTGCGTCAGGCGGTCGTCGGTGTTGTAGCGCGTCAGTCCGAGCGGGACAATCGCGACGCTTTTAACGCGCGGATATTCGGCGGCCAAGTCCTCTATCGTGCGTCGCAAAATTTCGCCGTCGTTGATCTCAGGACAGAGCACGACCTGCGCGTGTATCTCGATGCCTGCGTCCATCATGCGGCGCATCTTGCCGGAGATGTCGGCGCGCGCTTCGTCAACTCCCAGCAGGCTCGCGCGCACTTTCAAGTCGGTCGCGTGGACGGAGACGTACTGCGGCGTCAGACGTTGTTCGACAACGCGCGTCATCTCGTCTTCGGTAATCGAGGAGAGCGTCGTGTAGTTGCCGTAAAGAAATGAGAGGCGCACGTCCTCGTCGCGAAAGAAGAGCGCGGGGCGCGCATCGGGCGGGTTGCCCTTGCAGAAACAGAAGAGACATTCGTTGGCGCACTGGCGCGGCACGATGTTCTCGAACCCGAGGCCGAAATCTTCGCCCTCGCCGCGCTCTATCTCAAGCTCCCACTCTTCGCCGCTTTTCTTCAGGACGTTAACGACGAGTTCCGTCTCGCCGCCCGTCTGAAAACGGAAGTCCAGATAGTCGCGCACCGTCCGCCCGTTGACCTTGATGACGCGGTCGCCCGCCTCAAGTTCCAACTCCGCGCCGAGGCTTTCCGGCGCGACTTCCGTGATCTGGACGCCGCGTCGGCGGATCTGCGTGACGGCGGGTGTGACGGCGAATTCGTACATCTCTCAACTCGAAAAACTTAAACTTCCAACTTCCCGATAGACGGCGCTTGCATGGCCGCGAAATTTGCACTCAACCAACCACACAGTATCGCCGAAGAGAGAGGCGCGTTCAACCCGCCGCTCGCGCGACTCCGAAGACCTCACGGCCCTGCGGGAAGAAAATAGATGAGAAACCCGCGCTGCCGGTTGCAATTTACGGCACGTTTGGACTGCCTTCGTGCGTCACATCGGTCAGGCGTATTGACTCGAACCGCGGTCAGAGTGAGAGATTTTGACAGCCCCGACGCTCAACCAACATCGTCTTGATGCGGTGCGTCCGCGCCCGGTATCTCTCGAATCACGCGGCGTTTATGCCGACTCCATTCTCGCCGGACACGCGGAATCAACGTAAATCCGCGCCCGCTTTTGCGACCCTGACACCGCCCGCGCTTTTCGTCGTGCCGGACATTTCCTGACTGTCGCGGCACGGGCATGGCGATTGCCATTAACAATCGTCCGGGCCATCCCTCACGGGCCGGACGACAAGGTCGGCGAGGCAACATTCAAAACATGAGCACGACTTTCAACCAGATCACACGGCCCGCGCCGATTCTCCGCGCCGGACTCCCGACGCGCCCCGCCACCGTCCTGCTCGCCGAAGACGACCGCGCCTTGCGCCGCTATCTCGAAGTCACACTCCAACGCGCAGGCTACCATGTCATCACCGCCGCCGACGGCCTCGAAGCGATGAAGGCGTTGCTCACGTCGGAGGTTGATGCGCTCGTCACCGATGCCGTCATGCCGCACCTCGGCGGCCACGAACTTTGCCGCTTCCTGCGCAGCCACCCGAAACTCTCTGCCCTTCCCGTCGTGCTTCTGAGCGGCAGCAACCAGCCCGCACCGTCGCCGCAAGACTCGGACGCACGCGCAGACGTTTATCTTTCCAAGCCCGTCCGCACAGAGGAGTTGGCGAACTGCGTCGCGCAGATACTGTGCAACGTCGCCGCTTGATTGCAATCGAAAACTACGGCCGTGCGACACAGCCCGAAAATAGTCTCCTGACTCCCGTCTAAACAAAAATAGTCTCGCGACCCGCTCTCGAAACGTCGAGGGGCTGCCCCGATTTTCCGGGACAGCCCCTCGATGTTTCTCCGTCCGTGAAAGTTTGAGTCTCCGTCCGTGAAAGTTTAAGACGACGCGCCCCTCGCCCTCAGCTTGCGCCGCCGACAGTCGAACTCGTCCCGCCCATCATCGCGTCGAGCGAAGTGTATTCCAACTCCTGCGAGACGGCGACGGCCTCATACGTCAGCTTGCCGCCGTAGGTGTTGACGCCCGCCTTGAGGCCGGAGTCGAGCGCGATGGCGTCGGCGAAACCGCGATTGGCGAGGCGGAGCGCATAGGGCAGCGTCGCGTTCGTCAAAGCGAAGGTTGAGGTGCGCGGCACAGCGCCCGGCATGTTGGCGACGCAGTAGTGCAGCACGTCGTCCACGTAGAAGGTCGGGTTCGAGTGCGTCGTCGGATGCGTCGTCTCGATGCAGCCGCCCTGATCAACCGCCACGTCCACGATGACCGCGCCTCTGGGCACGTCCTTGAGCATCCCGCGCGTGACGAGTTGCGGGGCCGCCGCGCCGGGCACGAGCACCGCGCCGATAATCAGATCGGCCTTCGAGATGGCGTCTTGAATGGCGTATGAAGAGGAAGCGAGCGTCGTGATGGTCGAGAGGAAAATGTCGTCGAGTTCGCGCAGGCGGTCGAGGTTGTTGTCAATGATGGTGACCTGCGCGCCCATCCCGACGGCGATCTTCGCCGAGTTCGTGCCAACCACGCCGCCGCCGATAATCACGACATGCGCCGCCGGAACGCCCGGCACGCCTCCGATCAACACGCCGCGCCCGCCGTTCATCTTCTCAAGATACTGCGCGCCGACCTGTACGGCCATGCGGCCCGCGACTTCCGACATCGGCGTCAAAAGCGGAAGCGTGCCCTTCCTGTCCGTGATCGTCTCGTAGGCGATGCCGGTGACTTTGCGTTCGAGTAACTGCTTCGTCAGTTCGCGGTCGGGCGCGAGGTGCAGGTAAGTGAAGAGCAGTTGCCCTTCGCGCATGCGCTCGTATTCGGGCTTGATCGGCTCTTTGACCTTGACGATCATCTCGGCCTGCTGCCAGACATCGTCGGCGGTCTCAAGAATCGTCGCGCCCGCGCGCACATACAGCGCGTCATCAAAGCCTGAGCCTTCGCCCGCCGAGCGCTCGACGACGACCTTGTGTCCCGCGTCCGTCAAGGCACGCACACCCGCCGGCACCATCCCGACGCGATACTCGTTGTCCTTAATCTCTTTCGGCAGTCCGACGATCACTGTGTTTTGTCTCCAATCAATTTAAATTGTCGCGAAT
>JBAVPI010000993.1:0-3784 GCA_049692915.1 Pyrinomonadaceae bacterium | reverse complement strand
CCGCTCGACTCGCCGGACGAAGGGGCGCGTGCCGTCATCGCACGACTGCTCGCGGAATTGACGGATGGTGTCGAGAATCGACGGGCGACCGGGGCGCATGATCGTTTGGTCGGAGCATAAAGGACGGACGTGAGCACAGCCGAAAAGAGAGATTTGAGTACAGCGGAACCTTCCTGTTACAGCACGCCTGAAGATGCGGGCCTGCGCGTCGAGCGCCTGCCGTTCTCGCGTGTTCCGCAGCAGTCGCGCCTCTTCCTCGAATACCTCGGCGACCCCGTCTCGCTCCGGCGATTTTATCCTTCAGCCGTCCGCTTTCACCACGAACTCTCCGCGCGCGTCCCCGAAGTTTTGTCTTCATACACCACGGATCGAGACGCGCTCTGCGACGCGCTCGAAGCCTTGAATTCGTCTTGGGGCGCGGGGACGGAGACGCTTGCGAACATCAAACGCCTGCGTTCGCCGGAGACGGTCGCCGCCGTCACGGGCCAGCAAGTCGGGTTGTTTACGGGGCCGCTCTACACGCTCTACAAGGCGCTCTCGGCGGTCAAGCTGGCGGGCTGCCTGACGGGGCGCGGGACGGCCTGCGTGCCCGTCTTCTGGATGGCGACGGAGGATCACGATTGGGCGGAAGTCCAGCGCGCAGACTTCATCGCCTGCGATGGGCGGCTCGCGAGCGTGAGCGTTTCGTCCGACTTGCATCAAGACGGCACGCCGGTCGGCACGGTGGCGCTCGACGATACTGCCGGCGATGTCGTCGCACGCCTCCTCGAACTCCTGCCCGGCAGCGAATTCATCCCTGAGATGGAAACGCTCCTGCGCGAGTGCTACGCGCCGGGTCGCACTTACAGCGAGGCGTTCGCGCGACTGCTCACGGCGCTGACGAAGAATTACGGCCTCGTGCTGCTCGACCCGCTCGACGCGCGTTTGAAGAAACTCGCCGCTCCGCTCTACGCCGAAGCCGCACGCCGCGCGCCGGAACTTGCCGCCGCGCTCGACGCGCGTTCGCGCGAGTTGGAGGCGGAAGGATTTCACGCGCAGGTGCACACCTCGCCCGACGCCTTCCCGCTCTTTCTCCACGAAGGCGGCGCGCGTCGCGCGTTGACGCGCAAGAAGAGCGACGGGCGTTACGCCGTGAAGAATACGGAAGACGGCTGGACGGCGGAGGAACTCGCCGCGCGCGCCGCGCTTGAGCCGGAACTCTTTAGCCCGAACGTGACCCTGCGCGCTACCGTGCAGGATTACCTACTGCCGACCATCGCCTACTTCGGCGGCGCGGCGGAGATCGCCTACTTCGCGCAGACGGCGGAAGTTTATCGCCTGCTGAATCGTCCCGCGACGCCTGTTCTGCACCGCGCGAGCCTGACCATCGTCGAACGCCGCAACGGTCGCACGCTCGAACGCTACGGCCTGAAGCTCGAAGATTTCTTCGGGGGATTGGATGCCGTCATCGCGCGTGTCGTCGAAGAGCATCTCGGCGCGAACGTCGCGCAGACGCTCGACCGCACGGACGAACAGATTCGGGAAGCACTCGATGCATTGCAAGATGAGTTGCGGACTTTCGATCCGGCGCTCGGCGATGCGCTCGCGACCGGAAGACGCAAGATCGAATATCAACTCGAAGGCATGCGCACGCGCTTCCATCGCGCACAGATGTCGCGCGACCGCGCCGTCCTTCGTCAACTCGAACGCGCCGCCACCGCGCTCTACCCTGAGAAGGCTCTGCAAGAACGTCACCTCAACATCACCAGCCTGCTCGCGCGACACGGCTCATACGTCGTCGAATGGATTTACGACGCGATTGATGTCGGCTCCGTCGAACATCAAATTATTTATCTGTGAAAGAGCAGACAGTACCGGCACTCTGCGCTCAGCCGGGGGAGTATAGGCGGGCGCTGAAAGCTGTTTGCTGACGGCTGAGTGGCTTTTTATGTCTAAGATTCGAGTGCTCTCCGATCACGTCGCCAACCAGATCGCCGCAGGCGAGGTGGTCGAGCGCCCGGCGTCCGTCGCCAAAGAGTTGGTTGAGAATGCGATTGACGCGGGCGCGCGGCACATCACCGTGGATGTCGAGGCGGGCGGGCGCAGACTCTTACGCGTGGGCGACGACGGCGAAGGGATGACGCACGACGACGCGCTGCTCGCCTTCGAGCGTCATGCGACATCGAAGATCGGCGCGTTTGAAGACCTCGACCGTATCCAGACGCTCGGCTTCCGCGGCGAGGCGCTGCCCTCCATCGCGTCCGTCGCGCGCGTCGAACTGGTGACGCACGTCGAGGGCGAAGCGGAAGGCACGCGCGTCCTGATCGAAGGCGGGCGAATGCGCGACGTTTCACCGGCGGCGCGCCCGCGCGGGACGACGATTGCGGTGCGCGAACTCTTTTTCAACACGCCCGCTCGCCGAAAATTTCTGCGCTCCGAGGCGACCGAGAGTTATCACCTGACGAACCTCGTCACACACTACGCGCTGGCGCATCCTGAGATCGCTTTCGTCTTAACCAACAACGGGCGGGAAGCGTTGCGTTGCGCGCCCGCCGCGAATCTCCGCGAGCGTGCCTATCAAATCTTCGGCGCGGACTTTATCGAGAATCTGCTCGAAGTCGGCGGCGGGCACGACCTCGTGGCACACGTGCGCGGCTACGTCTCGGCCCCGCGCGAACGGCGCACCACGCGCGACGCGCAGTACATGTTCGTCAATGGACGCATCGTGCGCGACCGGCTCGTCGCGCGCGCCCTGTCCGAAGGCTATCGCACGGTGCTGCCGCACGGCACGTATCCGGCGGCGCTGTTGTTTCTGGACGTGCCGCCGGAAGAGGTTGACGTAAATGTCCACCCCGCCAAAACCGAGGTGCGTTTTCGACGTGCCGCCGCCGTCGCTGATGCCGTGCGCGACGCCGTGCGCGATGCACTCGCGGGCGGCGGCTTTCTCCGCGCGCGGCAGGACGTTGACGACCTTGCAGCAGACGCGCCCGCCGCCGGGAAAGATGACGGCGGAGGTGGCGGCGACGCTTCGTCCGCAGTGATGCCTGACGCCGCGAACGAGCCGCCACGACAAACGGGTGAAACGCGGCGGCATGACGAGGCGCGTGTCTTTTCTCAACCGGAGCAGAACGTGAGAGGGGTCGAAGCGCGGGGCGCAGTGTTGAAGTCCGAGTTGGAGCAGCCGCGACAAGAGAGAATCGAATTCGCCCCGTCGTCGCCGTCGCCCGCAGAGTCCATGTCGCACGTTCGGGAAATTTTGTCGAAAGACCTTCCGGCGTCGGAAGCATCGGAGCATCACGCGCGCTCCGGGCCGCCGGACAAAGAGTTAGCGACCATCCCGGAACGCGACGGCGTTTCCATCCCGGAGCGCGACGGCGTCTCCTTTCCTCCGGTTAATTCCGCCGCAGGGATCGTGCGCGGCGTGGCGGTCGAAGCGCTCTCCGAGGGGGTGCGCCCGCTCGGTCAACTCGAAGACAGCTACATCATCGCGACAGACCCCGACGGCTTACTGCTCGTTGACCAGCACGCGGCGCACGAACGCGTTCTCTACGACTCTTATCTTCAACTCGAAGATGCGCGGAGCGCCGCGTCGCAGAATTTACTCGTGCCGGAAACTTTCGACCTGACGCCCGCGCAGGTCAACGCCTTCGACGCGGTCGCCGAAGAGTTGGAGCATTACGGGTTCGGCCTGATGCGTCTCTCAGGACGCACGGTCGCGGTGCGCGCCGTGCCCGCCGACCTGCCCGCAGAAGAGGCGCGCAATCTGCTCGCGGAAGTTCTCGACGCGGGCGGTGCTGTGCGACGT
>JBAVPI010000992.1:0-2269 GCA_049692915.1 Pyrinomonadaceae bacterium | reverse complement strand
AACTCGACGCCAGCCGCCAACGCCCCCGCGCGCTCGACGCGTTCGTCCGGCGCTGCTCCGACGACGACCCCGACGACGGCTTCCGGTTCCGCCGCTTCAAGTTCGACGGCGCATGCCTTCGCGCTCTTTCAGCAGAAGCAGTACGACGCCGCTCTCAAAGAGGCGTTGCAGATCGCCGCCGCCGACCCGAAGAACTCGGACGCGTGGAAGGTCGCAGGCTTCGCCGAATATTCCCTGAACAAGTTTGAGGATGCCGCCGAACACTTGCGACGCGCGCTCGACCTTCAGCTTGCGGCGGGCGAGTCGGATGCGCCCACGGCAGACGAACTGGCGCAGGCTTACATTCGCACGCAGAAGTACGACCTCGCCCTGCCGCTGCTCGTCGGGGCGACGACACGCGCCAACGCCGCGCCCGACTCGACCATGCTCTACTTCCGCGGCCTCGCCGAAGCGAACACGGGCAAAGCGGCGGAGGCCGAGCGTTCATTCAACGAAGCATTGAAGGTTGACCCGAAGAATAAGTACGCGCTCCTGCAACTCGGTCAACTCGCCTACGGTCGCGGCGATTACAAGTCGGCCATCAACATGCTCAACCGCGCGACGCTCGCCGATGCGACGCTCGCGCCCGCTTGGGAACTGCTGACGACCGCCTATCTCAACCGCGCCAAGTCCGAGACGGGCGCGGCGGCGGACGCCGACTACCTTGCCGCCGTGCGTGCCAGCGACTCGCTCGCCCGTTTGAGAAACGACGAGCAGACGGCGGCGTTGCAAGGTCAGGCGCTTTTTTTTGCCAAGCAGTACGTGCGCGCGGCGGCGGCGCTTGAGCGTGCCGCCGCTTCGCCGAAAGCGCCCGACGCGACCTTCTTTCTGCTCGGCTATTCCTACTTTCAGGCGAAGAACTATCCGAAGGCCATCCCGGCGCTCGAACGTGCCGCCGCCAAGACGCCCGACAACGCAGACCTCTACCGCCTGCTCGGCTTCTCCTACGAGACGTTGAAGCAGTACGCGAAAGCCTTAACCGCTTACGAGAAGGGGCTGCAACTGGCTCCCACCGATGCTTACTTCAAAGAGTCGGCAGACCGCGTCCGCCAGTTCGCAAAGTAGTTGCGCGGGATACAAAGTAGTTGGGCAAGATAGATGATGCGCGTGCGCGTGTGGCCCATCGTCAATCGTCAATCGTCAATCGAGGCCCGATGCGTCAGTGATGTTCGTCGCATGAATTAGGCGACGCCGCACGCGACGAATCGGGCCTCTTTTGTTTTGTACCTTGAACTTTAACCTTTTACTCGGTAGCATCACGCCATGAGCAACACAACTTTTTTCCGCACACGAAAGCAGGGCGCGGCGAGCATCGTCGCCGCTCTCGCGGCACTCATTCTTGTCGCACAGGCCACGACGGCGGCAACGTGGAAGGGCCTTGAGCCGTTCGTCTCGCGTCGCACGGAGGTCGAGCGCGTGCTCGGCGCGCCCGTCGAAGACAGGATGAGCGAGAGCGCCTCTCTGCGCTTCAACGTCTCCGGCGGCGTGGTCACGGTCTTCTTCGTCACCGCGAAGTTCGTCGAGACGAAGAAGCTCGATCCGCAACTCGAAGGCACGGTCTTGCAGATCGTCCTCCAACACGAACGCGCGGCGGACACGCCGGAATCCATGAGCCTCGTGAAAGACAAAGCTTATCAACACTCGTCGAACAAAGAGGTGGATGTCTATCTGAACTCAAAAGAGGGCATCAGCTACACGTTCGTCGAAGGCAAGCTCAAGACGACGCGCTACGTTTACGCCTCCGCACAACTCGCGCACCTCGGAAGAAAGGGCTGAACGGGTGAGGGCGGAAGGCCGGTAGATGAACGGCGAACGATGAAGGATGAAGCATGCTGACGACGGCGAACTATCTTCTCTTCAACGCTTATTCATCTGCCCTCAGCCCTTAATGTCATGCTTCACCGGGGACACCTGATCAACGCTCTGGAAGAGCGGCGCGATGACTTTATCCGTTTCGAGCGGACGCTCGGCGACGAAGTGGGCGAGGCCGCGTCGCGCCTGCGCGCACTCGTGGGCAGAGAGTCGGCAGAGGTCTTGGAAGAGACGGGCGCGCCCGCTTCACGCGTGACGTTTCCGTCCGGCGAACTCGACACGCGCGGCGGCATCGTCGTTTCGTTCGACGAACTGTGGCGTTCACACGAAGAGGCGCGCGCGTGGGCGCTTCGTGTGCTCAGAGATCGCGTCACGTTCGCCGCCGACGGCAGCCAGATTTTTCCGGGCCGCGAACTCT
>JBAVPI010000991.1:0-1688 GCA_049692915.1 Pyrinomonadaceae bacterium | reverse complement strand
CAGTTCGTGCAGAACTGCGCGCCCTCTCTTAAAGGCTGTCGGCACTGTGAGCAGATCATAAAAGCAAACGGTGAACGCGGAATGCTGAACGATAAATCGCGGGCGTTTGTTTCTCGTTCAGCCTTCCGCGCTCGGACTTCGACGTTTCTTTCGGCGCTTCTTTTTGTGTGTCTCGACACGCGAGACGAATGTTGGCCTTATCAACCTTCGACGGCGTCGGCGACGCTCGTGGCTTTCTTCTCGTAGGCGAGAATCGAGGCGACGTTCTGCCGCTCGATGGACGAGAGCGTGGCTTCCGTGTACTTCTGATTCGGCTTGTACCAGTCGAAGCTCGCGAAGTATTTCTGAAGCCACTTGTCTTTGAAGATTTTGCCGTGACGCGCGTAAATCTCGTTGCGCAGTTTGCTCGCGTCTTCGAGGAAGAGTCCTTCGAGCAACGACTTCGAGACTGCCTTCGTGCTCAACTCCGCCTTCAGGCGATTTTCGTAAGCGACGATGGTTTCGATGTTCTTGCGCTCGACGGCGGAGAGTTCCGGCTCGCTCATGTCCTCGCGCGGCTCATACCACGGCTGGCTGGCGAAGAATTGCGCGAGCCATTCGGTGCGAAACTGCCTGCCCTTGCGCGCGTAAACTTCGTTGCGCAACAGGCGCAACTCGTAGAGGCCGAGACCGCGCAGCATCTCGTCTTTAATTTCGGCGTTCTGGAAGTGCTCCATGTCGCCGGGCGAGAGCGCGACGTTGCGTTGCTTGCGCTGTGCGGCGTCAATCACCGTCAGGTTACGCCGCTCCGTCGCGCTCAGGCGCTTCGCGTCGTAAACGGCGTCGGGCTTGTACCAGTAGCGATCCTCGAAATACTGTTGCAGCCACGGCTGGTCGTCGAAGCGCCTGCCGTGAATGGCTTCGACTTCGGCGCGCAGGATGTGCCATTCAGCGCCCGTGTGTTCGCCGAGTTGCTCCGCCGTCAGCGACCGCGCCTGCCACCAACGCATGTCGCCCGGTTCGATATGCTCGTGCAGTTTGGCCTCCATCTCGCGGATGAGATCGAGACTGGTGCGCTCCGTCTCGTTAAGGCTCGCGTTCTGGAAATTAGGGTTCGCCTTGTACCACGTGCGCTCGTTGAGGTACGCCTTGATCTCGAAGTCCTTGAAGACGCGACCGTGGCGACCGAAGACAATTCCGCGCATCAATTTCAGGTCGTCGAGCGACGTGTCTTTCAGTTGCTCGCGCGTCAATGCCTGTTTCGCGAAGTCGAAGCTCTCCCACTTCTTCATCGCGTCCTCGTCGCGCGGGGCGGCGGCGACGCCGGTCGCCGACACTGCGAGCAGCAACGCAAGAGCGGCAAGTAGAGCGTAGCGACGCCTCTTGTTCGCGCCTTTGCAGCTTTGCGCGGGTTTCAATTTCTCGTCCTTCATGAGACTCATGGGGAAACGTCTCCTTCCTGTGGAGTTCAGAATCCGAATTTTGACGCGAGGAAGATCAGCGTGCGACGAAACGCGTAATGCCGCGCGCAATCGCTTCGGCCATCCGGCGCTCGCCGTCGGCGGTCTTGATGAACGCGGCGTCCTGCTCGTTACTCAAGACGACCATCTCAATCGTCACCACCGCCACTTCCGAAAAGATCGAGCCGGTCAGTGCGCCCCCCTGCTCGCGCCCGACCTTGGTCTGAAAGTCCGTCCGCACGCCGTTGT
>JBAVPI010000990.1:0-3177 GCA_049692915.1 Pyrinomonadaceae bacterium | reverse complement strand
GAGGTACACCGTCTGGACGTAGAGCAGCCCCTGACCGAGCGGGATGACGAGCAAGTTACCGCGCTGCACGGTCGAACCCTGTTGATTCCAGAGCGTCAGTTGCGAAGAGAGTTGCGCGTTCTGGTCTATGCGCGCGTTGACCTGTAGAGGGCCGTTGACGAGCTTCGACTTCGGGAATTTATAGACGAGCAGAGAGCCGTAAGCCGCCGCGTCGCTGCGGCCAGCCATCCAGCCGATGAGGTTGTCGCGCGAGGCCGGTGTGAAGACGACGACGTTGACGAACTCGGTCGTCGTCGCGGACTGCGGCTCGTCCGCTCCGCCGGGGGGCAGTTGCAGGAGCGCGAAGTAAGGTTCGAGCGGGCGCGCGTCGCCGCCCGTCGCCGTGCCCTCCTTCGGGGCCGACTCGCGCGCCACGCTCCACATGTCTTCGCGCTGGAAAAAGACCTTCGGGTTGTCCGTGTGATAGAGGCTATAGGCGTCGGCCTGCGTCCTCAACAACACTTCCGGGTAGCGGACGTGCGCGCGCAAATCCTCCGGCATCCCGGCGGCATCTTTGAAGAGCACGGGAAAGATTTTGCCGTAAGCTTTGAGCAGCGGGTCGTCCCTGTCGAAGGCGTAGAACGTCACCGCCCCGTCGTAGGCGTCCACCAAGACCTTGACGCTGTTGCGCGCGTAGTTGACCGAGTCGCCCGCGAGGTCGTAGTGGCGCGCGAAGGGATAAGTGTTCGTCTCCGTATAAGCATCAATCATCCAGTAGATGCGCCCGTCGCGGCTGACGACGACGTAGGGGTCTGCGTCGTAGGTGAGGAAGGGCGCGAGCGAGCGCACGCGCTCCGAGATGTTGCGACGCATCAGGACGCGGCTCTCCGGCGTCACGTCGTCGGCGAAGGGCAGGCGCGAGAGGTCGCCCAACTGCCATGCGAGGACGAAGCGGCGGAGCGTGCCGCCGACGGCGAAGCCGCCCGCGCCCTCATAGACGGTCGAGGCGTTGGCGTCGCCCTGCGGATAGTCGAACTCCTTCTGCTTCGTGTTGACATAGACGTAAGTGTCCGTCTTCTCGCCGAAGTAGATTTGCGGGCGCGTCACTTTAATGTCCGGGGCGCTCGTCTCGGTCGGCATGTTCGAGAGGATGAACTGCGGGCGGCCTTCGGGCGTGAAGCCGTCGGCGGTGTTCATCGTCACCCCGTAGCCGTGCGTGTAGATCAGGCGCTCGTTGATCCAGTTGCCCTGCGAAGAGGCGGGCAGCTTCGTGATGTCGAGTTCGCGTGCGGCCAGAAGCACCTGCCGCGTGCGTCCCTCGACGGTGTAGCGATCAACGTCCACGTCGTTGAAGTCGTAGTAGGTGCGTATCTCCTGCACCTGCCGGAGCGTGTCTTGCAGGGCGTGATAATCCCAGAGACGCAAATTGTCGAGCGTCGGGCGACTGCGCGCGAGGGCGTAGGATTCGTTCGACGTGTCGGCGGGGAAGTCGCGCGCCTCGATGCGTTCGAGATTGAAGGCGCGGCGCGTGGCCGCGATGTTGTGTTCGATGTAGGGGGCTTCGCGGTCGAGTTCGTTGGGCTTGACGATGAAGCTCTGGACGTAGCCGGGGACGAGTACGCCCGCGACGAGATAGACGACGACGGGCAGGCCGACGGCGACGACGAGCGCGCGCAGGCCGCGCGTGACGAAGGCGTTGAAGAGGGCGATGAGCGCCGCGACGACGAGCGCGATTGAGACGGCGACGAGGCCGGGCAGCAAGTAGTGGTCTTCCGTGTAAGTGACGCCGCTGAAGATCGGATGATCCTCGAAGAGGTACGCGTAGCGCGAGAGGAAGACGCGAATCGCGAGCGCGAAGAGAAGCAGTGCGAGCGCCGCCGAGATGACGCTGTAAGCGTCGAGTCGCGTCTTACCTGAAAGCGGCGCGCGGTCGGGCACGGCGGCGTCGTGGAGATTTGTGCCGGTCGGGAGCAGCGTGGGCAGGGCGTGCGCGAGCGCGCCGAGCAGAATGATAAAAGCGAGCGTCTGAAACCACGACGCGAGATTTTCGGCGACGGGCAGCGTGAAGAGGTAAAAGCCGACGGGCAGGTGAAAGATGGGGTCTGCGTCGCCCGTCGGCGGACGGTTGAGCCACAGCGCGAACGTCTGCCACTCGGCGCGCATCGAGAGGCCGTAGCCGAGTCCGAAGATGAGCGAGACGGCCCACGCCAGCGGCTTCAGAAAAGTCTCCGGCCTGACGTAAACCACTTCGTTATTGAGCAGCACGCGACGGGGCGCGAGCGCCGAAGTGCCGAGGCGATGCGCCGCGAACCAGAACGCGCCGCGCAGGATAAGCGTCGTCAGGACGGCGAAGAGCGCAAAGAGCGCGAATTGATATTCGATGCGCGTCCAGTACAAACTCGTGTAGCCGAGCGAGCCGAACCAGAGCGTCTCGACATAGACGGAGGCCGCGCGCGAGAGCGCGAAGAGCAGCGCGAGAAAGGCGAGTACGAGCAGCCAGCGACCGAACTTCCTGCGCTTCGGTTCGCCGGAAGCGTCAAGCTCGATGATGTGGTCGTCAAAGTCGTCGGGCCTGAAAGGGGTACGCGAATCATTCATACGGATAGGATACGCCGAAAAGCAGGGAAGTCTATTGGAGAGGGTCGGGACATTTCAAAAGACGGCCTGCACCGCGACGCGCACGAAGGCACAGTTTCCCTCCGAATCGTGCCTGCGTGCCTCTCCCGTTGAAGGTTTAAGACGGAATCCGGCATCGGGCGCGGAGTGACTTCGCCTTCATGTATAGTAACGGCGCAGCGGAAACTTGAAGGGCGTTGAGGAGACTAAGCATGGATCGAATGTTTTTCGCCGCCGGGGCGGTTTCGGCGTTCGTCGCGGTGGCGTTGGGCGCGTTCGGCGCACACGCTTTGAAGTCGCGGCTCGAACCCGACATGCTCATGACGTTCGAGGTGGGCGTGCGCTATCAGATGTATCACGCGCTGGCGCTGATCGCCGTCGCGTGGGCGGCGACGCGCTGGCCGGGAGCGTCTTCGGTCGCGGCGGCGGGCTGGCTGCTGGTCGCCGGGACGATACTTTTTTCGGGGAGTCTCTACCTGTTGAGCCTGACAGGTTTGCGCTGGCTCGGCGCGATCACGCCGCTCGGCGGTCTGGCCTTCCTCGCGGGCTGGCTCTGTCTGGCGTGGGCGTGCTGTAAAAGTT
>JBAVPI010000989.1:0-3023 GCA_049692915.1 Pyrinomonadaceae bacterium | reverse complement strand
GCCATCTGCGCGGCCATGCGCAGCCACGCGTCGAGGTCGCGGTAGGTCGCGAAGTAGCGGCGCAGGAGGTCTTCGGCCTCCGTCTCGGAGAGGCCGGTCATCATCGCGAAGCGCTTCGCGCCGATGCCATAGACCACCCCGAAGTTCAGGCGCTTGGCGAAGTCGCGCTGCTCTTTCGTCACCCCTTCGATTGTGGTGTTGAAGATTTGCGCGGCGGTCACGCGATGAAGGTCTGCGCCGGAGTTGAAGGCATCAACGAAGCCCTTATCGTTCGTGAAGTCCGCGAGGATGCGCAACTCGACCTGACTGTAGTCGGCGATGATGAGCTTGCGGCCCTCCGGCGCGCGAAAGCAGCGGCGGTACTCGACCGAGTGCGGAACCTGTTGAATGTTGGGATGCGTGCATGACATGCGACCTGTCGGCGCGCCGATCTGGTGAAAGTTGGCGTGGATGCGGCCCGTCGCCGCGCTGATTTCGCCGAGGATGTTTTCGCCGTAGCTCGTCAGGGCCTTCTGCACCGTGCGGTATTCGAGGAGCGTGGCGACGACCGGATACTGTGCGGCGAGCGGTTGGAGTTTCCAGTTGCGCGTCGAATCGGGGACGGGCACGCCGAGGCGCGTCAGCGCTTTCGTCAACTGAACGTGCGAGTCAATGTTGATGTCGGCGCGCGACGGGCCGAAGAAGGATTGCTGCGGCGACTCTTCGGCGAGAATTTCCTGCAACTCTTCGGCGAGCGTCACGCGTCGTTTTTCGACGACGGAGAGTTGTTCGCGCCAGCGTTCCTTATCGAGGAAGATGCCGTTGAGTTCGAGCCTTGCGATGGGGACGACGCACTCGAACTCCAACTGCGCGCAGCGCGTCAAATTACCGGCGCGCACCTTCTCTACGAGTTTGTCGCGCAGGGGGAGCATGACGGCGGCGTCGCGCGCGGCGTATTCGAGTTGCGCGGCGGACAACTCGCCCGACCAGTCGCTGACCTGCTCGGACTTGTCGAGCGTTTCGTTCAGGTAGCGCGCGGCGACGGCTTCGAGGCTGTGCCGGTCTTCCGGGTTGCCTGCGGAGACGATCTGGCTGGCGAGCATCGTGTCGAAAATCCCTGCGCGCTCGACGCGCTCGACGCCGTTCGTGTTCGTGCGCGAATCAAAGTCGCCGCCGAGTTCCACGTCCAAGTGCAGGCGCACCCACTTGGCGTCGAACTTGGCATTGTGCGCGACCTTGGTCGGAGAGTTCGCGGCGAGCAGGCGACGCAGGGGGGCGAGCGCTTCGGACTTCGCGGCCTCTCTGTTGTCGCCGGGCGCGAGGCGGAAGAGATCGAAGACGTACTGGCCTTCGGGCGAAGCAAACTGCAAGAGACGCAGGCGGCCCGCGTAAGGGTCGAGCGAAGTGGTCTCCGCGTCGAATCCTAAAGCAGCATGGCGCGACAACTCCGCGCACGCCGCGGGCACGTCCTCAAGGTTGGTGATTAGCTGAAAATTGTTGATGTCAATCAATGTTCGGAACCTGCCCTGTGAAATAGCGAACGCGCGGCTTCGGCGATGCGCGTCGCGTAAAGATGTGTGAATGGACAGCGCGGGCCGTTCTCGTCCCGCGTGTGCCGTTCGCGTCCGCCCGTCATCTGCATATCAGGCCGCGGCGCTCGACTGTGTCGCGGATGCTTGCGCGAGATTGCGCCGATCAGTCCTGATGGAGAACATCAGGAGCAGCGCCGCCGTCGCGCCGATGCACGCGCTGACGATGAATGCCGTTTCCGCCCCGCCCACCTTCCACAGCCAGCCCATCAGGAGCGATGCGGGCAGCACCGTAATGCCGAAGGCGAGATTATACAACCCGTAGGCCGTGCCGCGCTGTTCGGGCCGCACGAGGTCTGCGACGAGCGCCTTTTCCGCGCCCTCGGCCAGCCCGAAGTAGATGCCGTAGATGAGAAACAACGCCCACGCGCCGGCGGGCGTCGTGACAAAGGCAAAGCCGAGATAGACGGCGGCGTAGAGCAGCCAGCCGGAGACGATCAGAGTCTTGCGCCCCATGCGATCCGAGAGATGCCCGCCGACGAGCGAACTGACAACCTTACTGACGTGCAGCGCCGCCCACAACAGCAGCGCGCTCCTCACGGTGACGCCCGTCTGTTGCGCGCGCAGGATGAGAAAAGCGTCAGACGAGTTGGACAGCGTAAAGAGCGCGACGAGGACGAGGAACAGTTTGAAGTTGCCGTCAAAGCCCTTCAGCGTGACGCGCGCAAGGGTCGCCGATGAAGGGGTCTGCTGGGCGCTCATGCGGGACACGGCTGCCGTCGTCGTCTCAGGCCGCGACTCGCGCACGGCGAAAACGAGCACGAGCATCGCGACGAACGCCGGGACGGAGGCGAAGAGAAAAATTTTTGTGTAGTCGTTGGCCGTCGGCGTGACCGTGTTCGACGCCACGAGCATGAGCGCCGCATAGCCGATGAGCGGGCCGAGCACAGCGCCCGTGTGATCCATCGCGCGGTGAAAGCCGAAGGCGAGTCCGCGCTCGGCGAATGGCGCGGCGTCGGCGATCATGGCGTCGCGCGGAGCGCTGCGGATGCCCTTGCCCACGCGATCCGTGAAACGCACGGCGAGCACTTGATGCCAGTTCGTTGCGAAGGCGAGCAGAGGGCGGACGACGCTCGCCAGCCCGTAGCCGAAAACGACGAGACTCTTACGACGATTGAGACGGTCGCTGAAGTAGCCGGAGAAGAGTTTGAGCAGGCTGGAGACCGATTCGGCCACGCCTTCGACCGTGCCGACCACACCGGGCGATGCGTTGAGCGTGATGGCGAGGAAGGCCGGAAGGAGCGGGTAGATAATCTCGCTCGAAGCGTCGTTGAGCAGGCTGACGAGACTGATGGCAAAGACGTTGCGCGGCAGGCGACGATAACGCTGCCAGAGGCGGGGCGTGGACTCGTCGAGTTTGCCGCCCTGTATGCGCGCGTCGAACTGGTCGGCGGCGTCTGTGTCGGTTTCGGCCATGCGTCGTCAGCGAGTCGGGCGCGATGCGGGCCGCGACGC
>JBAVPI010000988.1:0-3840 GCA_049692915.1 Pyrinomonadaceae bacterium | reverse complement strand
CCCACCGCCTCGCTCACGGCCACGCCGACGCAAGGCACAGCGCCGCTGACGGTCAGCTTCGACGGCTCGCATTCGAGCGACCCGGACGCGGGCGACTCGGTGGCCTCCTACGTCTTCAGCTTCGGCGACGGGACGCCAGATGTCGTTCAGTCCGGCCCGACCGTGCAGCACGTCTATACGCAAGCAGGCAACTACTTCGCGACCTTGCGTGTGCGCGACGGGAGCGCGACCGACAGCGCGAACGTTGCCTCGGCGACCATCGTCGTGCAGGACTCGTCCGCCGGCGTCAACTACGCGCTTCAATCAAACGGCGGCGTGGCTTCGGCCTCTTCGACCTACGCGGGCGGGCGCACGTATCCGGCGGCGACGGCGAACGATGGGTCGAACACGGGCCTCAACTGGGAGCAGGGCGGCGGCTGGAACGACAACACGCGCGACGAGTGGCCGGACTGGCTGCAAGTTGATTTCTCGAACAGCAAGACGATCAACGAGATGCGCGTCTATACGCTGCAAGACAACTTCAACAGCCCGCAAGTGCCGACAACGGATACGACCTGCGCATCCTACGGTCTGCTCGATTACGACATGCAGTACTGGGACGGCTCGACATGGGTGACGGTGCCGAACGGGGCCATCCGTGGTAACGACAAAGTGATTCGCATCGTCGGCGGTTTGAACATCACGACGACGAAGATCAGGATCAACGTCCTCAACGCGCGCGCGCATTTCTCGCGCATCGTCGAGGTCGAGGCTTACGGCCCCGCCGGGCAGTAGCTTCTTTCACTGATAGCCCGCCGCATCTCGCGTCTTCCGACGTTCGAGCGGCGGTGCTATCAAACATTAAAACGCCGGAATAAAATTTTTCGGCGCGACGAAAAAGGTCTCCGGGACTATCACCGGAGACTTTTTTCGTCGGCCCTCAACTGCTCGCGCGGCGGACGTAAACAAAGTCGCGCCCACGCCCTTAACTTCAACCCTCTCCACAGTTGTTCGGTGTTGGCCCGCCAGACACGAAGCCCCGTCGCCCGTCACCCGCAAACCAGCCTCTCAAGTATTTCTCAAGCCCACGGCGTTAATTTGTCTCCGTGCTTAAGTAGTCGTTCAAGGTTTCCTCAAGCCGTCGAAATTACTTTGGTCGCAGATCGCACAGTCGTCTTCGAGACAAATTTTAACAGCGGCGTGCCCGCCCCATTTTGAAGGAGAAAACATGAAGACCCGCAGCATATTCCGAAACTCCCTGATTGGAGTGGTCGTCGCGACGATCCTGCTCTCAAGCCTCTTCGTCTCGTCGGCGCAGATCGGCGTGACGCCGAACACGGGCGGCATCGGCTCGACCGTCGGGCAGACGACAAGCGGGTTGACGGGGCCGACCAGACGGCTCGGCCAGTCGCCGAATCGTCCCAAAGAACTCGACGTGCGCGGCATGCAGGGCGTGCCCAAAGGTCTCGGCCTGCGCCGCTTGACCGGAGCGCAGGTTGACGCCATCAAGGCGCTCGAAACTTCCGCCGGCTCGAAGTTGAATATTCAGTACAACGGTCTGACGGCGACGCCGCGACACATGTACAGCTACGGCACGTATCTCTCTTCGCCGAGCAGGGCCGAACCCGAAACCATCGCGCGCGACTTCATCAGCCGCTGGCGTGCCATCTTTCGCTTCAATCAGGCCGACGTTGATTCTCTGCGACTCAAGAGCCGCGCGACGATTCCCGACATGGGAACGACCGTGCTCCTGTTCGAGCAGGTGAAGGACGGCCTCTCTGTGTACAAGGGCGAAGTGCTCGTCAACGTCAATCGCGCGGGCCAGATTATGAGCGTCGGCGGCGAGAGTTTTCCGCAGATGCCGGTGACGAATCTCTTCACGCTTCCGCCCGCGCAGGCCGTCACGGCGGCGGCGGCGGCTCTGGGCATCGTGGGCTTCTCGCCTCAGTACAAGGGCACGAAGAAAGTTCTCAACACGTTCGGCGATCTGCCGCAGCAGTATCTTCAGGGCGAACGTTTCGCGGGCGGCGGAACTTTCACGGACGATATCACGGTCACTAAAGTCATCTTCCCGCTTGGCGCTGAGGGGCGGCCCGCCTACCTCTTCACGCTGACGACGCCGCAGTATCAGGGCATCATGTGGAACAACCTGATTGACGCTCAGACGGGCGCTGTGCTGCGTCGCAGCAGCCTGACGGCCTTCTACGGCGGCGCGGGCGGCGGCACGCAGAACAACCGTCGCGCGAGTTTCCGTCCGGACGTGCAAGACCTCGTCGAGAGTTACAATCCGGCGGGTACGGCGGCGGGCAAAGTCTTTGACGGCGAGCCGACGACGATGTCGGGTTCGGGCGGTTTCGGCAGACCCGCGGCGCGCGGGCAGCAGCCGTCTTACGCCGCCGAAGGGACGACGGCGACACCGGGTCGCGGCTTCCGTCGCAGTTGGGTCACGGCACGCAACGAAGCGCCCTACGCGCTCGACCCCGGCCAGACGCTCTTCTCGCAGATTTACAACACGCCCTTCGGCGGCGTGCTGCGCGGCTTGCCCGATGCCTCGAACCCGACCGCGCAATCGCCCTTCGGCTGGTTCTACTTGCCGACGGCCAACGGCGGCGCGGAAGTGACGGCCTCGAACGGCAACCGCGCGACGACGCGCTCCTACGGCTACTCGATGCACCCGGAAGCGAAGACGCGCAACCTCGCCGCCAACTCGCCTGCGGGCGACGGCGATCAGCCTTTCTCGTCCACCGTCACGCCGCTCGCGTCCGGCGTCATACTGGCCGACGGTCGCAACTTGAGTTCAGTCATTCAGTCGAACTACACGGAGGGCAACAACGTCCTCGTCGCCGACGACCGCGCCAATGACAACGAGACGACGCACGGCATCAAGGGCTACAGCAACACACGACAATTTCTCTCAAACTACTTCAACTACACGATGAGTTACGAGTTTGGCGGCGCGGATGCGGCGGGCGACCCGGTCGTCTATCCGGCCTCGGCCAATCCGGACGTGTACCCCGGCACGGTGACGCTCTTCTATTACAACAACGTCATCCACGATTACCTCTACAGCATCGGCTTCACCGAGTCGCTTTTTAACTTTCAGCAGGACAACTTCGGCAAGGGCGGCGCGGGCAGCGACGGCATCAGCGCGCAGGTGCAGGACGGGTCGGGGACGGACAACGCCAACTTCAGTTCGCCGAACGACGGCTCGACGCCGCGCATGCAGATGTTCCTGTTCACGGACGGCTCGTTCCGCCGCTCCGACGGCGACTTCGACTTTGACGTCGTCGCGCACGAGCACTATCACGGCGTCTCGAACCGCTCAGTCGGCAAGGGCCAGTCCGACTGTCTCGGCGTGACGCTCGTGGGCGAGTCGGGCGGCATGGGCGAGGGCTGGTCTGACTTCGTCGCCACTTCGATGAGCGACGACAACGCCGAAGGCGAGTACGCGACCGGCGAGTTCGATGTCGGCATCCGCCACCTGCCTTATACCAACTATCGCTATTCTTATCGCACCATCACGGGCGCGCCCAGCCGCCGCGATCAGGCCGCGCCGGGCACGGGCGAACAGATTTTCACTCCGTTCGAGGTGCATGATGTCGGCGAAAACTGGGCCTCCGTGCTCTGGGACATGCGCGAGTTGATGATCGTCAAGCAGAAGGTCAACAACTCGTTCCCCGGCATCTTCTTCGACGGCACACGCCGCTTCGGGAGCGGCACTCCGTTCTTCATCGGCGACCGGCAGGTGCAGTCTCTGGATGCGCAGCACCCGATTAATTATCGCTCCGCTTTCAACACGGCGAGCGCCGCGACGATCATCCCGGCGCAGCACGCCGTCCGCCCCGGCGCGCTCGCCGGTGA
>JBAVPI010000987.1:0-5020 GCA_049692915.1 Pyrinomonadaceae bacterium | reverse complement strand
CCTTGCCGCGGAAGTTCTCCTGCTGCTCGTCGTCATCGTCGGCGGCTTGGGAGTTTATAAATTCTTCGGCCCCGTGTGGGGCACGGCCATGTCCGAGACGGACTCGCCGACCTTCGACAACATCAGGAAGATCAAGCTCACGACCACCGGCAACGTCTCGCGCGCGGCGCTTTCGCCGGACGGCAAAAATCTGGCCTACGTCATCAACGAGGCGGGCAAGCAGGGACTCTGGATGCGGCAGGTCGCCATCGCCAACAGCATCCGCCTCGTGCCGCCCGCCGAAGCGACTTTTCGCGGCCTCACCTTCTCGCGCGACGGCACATACGTCTATTACGTCGTCGCGGAAAAGAATCAGCGACAGGGCACGCTCTATCAAGTGCCGTATCTCGGCGGCTCTGTCAGGAAAATCAAGGAAGGCGTGGACAGCCCCATCGGCCTTTCGCCGGACGGCAAGCGAATGGCTTACGTGCTGAGCGATTCGCAGCAGCGCGAGGACGTGCTCGTCGTGGCGAACGACGACGGCGGAGCGGAGCGGCAAGTCGCCACGCGCAAATTCCCGGAACACTTCTCGGCGTCTTCCGCGCCCGCGTGGTCGCCCGACGGCAAGCGACTCGCCTGCGTCGTCGGGGCGTCGGACGCCAACGGGTTTTACATGAAGGCCGTCGAGGTCGAGGTCGAGGGCGGTGCGGAAAAAGCTCTCTCGCCGGAACGCTGGATCGAGGTCGGGCAGATGGCGTGGCTCGCCGACGGCGACAGCCTCATCCTCTCGGCCAAAGACGAGAACTCTTCGATCCTGCAACTGTGGCGACTCTCTTACCCGAACGGCGCGGCGCGTAAAATCACGAGCGACCTGAGCGATTATTATGAGTTGAGCCTGTCGGCGGATGCGTCAAAGGTCGTCTCCATCGAGAATCAAACGCTGACCAACATCTCGCTCGCCGCCAGAAATGATTTCGACCATCCGGCGCGGGTCACTTCGGGCGCGGGCCGCTACGTTGATCTCTCTTGGACGCCCGCGGGCCGCGTCCTCTACGCCTCGGACGCGAGCGGCAACGCCGACATCTGGGAGATGAACGCGGACGGCACGGAGCAGCGGCAGTTAACGGCGGGCGCGGGCCGCAACTATGCGCCGGTCGCCTCGCTCGACGGGCGCTACGTCTTCTTTCACTCGAACCGCTCCGGCCAGTGGCAAATCTGGCGCATGGATGCGGACGGCAGCAACCAGACGCGATTCACCGACAGCGACGGCAACAGCAACTGGCCGCGTGTCTCGCCCGACGGGCGCTGGGTAATCTACGAGCACGTGGGCGACGGCACGCAGACGACCCTGTGGAAAGCACCGGCGGACGGCAGCAGCGCCCCCGTCCGCCTGACCGTCGGCCTCTCCTTGCGCCCGACGTTTTCGCCGGACGGCAAGCTCATCGCCTGCTGGCAAAAGTCGGACGAGCCGAACGCTCCTTGGCGCATCGCCGTCGTCTCTGCCGAGAACGGCGAACCCGTGCGACTCTTGGACGTATCGCAGAACGACGCCGACGGTCAGTCCGGCATTCGCTGGATGCAGGACAGCCGCGCCCTCATCTATACCGACTACACGGACGGCGTCACCAACCTTCGCCTGCAACCGCTCGACGGCGGGACGCCCCGGCAGTTGACCAACTTCACGAAAGAGTTGTTCTACTCCTTCGACATCTCGCCCGACGGCAGGCTCATCCTCGCCAACGGATTCAGCACGAGCGACGCCGTCCTCATCAGCGACAGTAAGTGACCGGTTCACATAATCAACGACGGCAAGCGACGCAACTTCAAACGCTGCCCGGCCAAAACTATTAAGCCTTCTCGCCCTCGATGATGCAGACGTGCGACGGTGTCGGCACGATTCGCGTCAACTTGAAGCCTGCCGCCGCCAAGAGAGCTTTGAATTCCGCCGCCGTGCGCTCGCGCCCGCCGACCATGACCATCATGATGAGGTCGGTTAACTTGCCGATTGAAAATTCGTCGCCTTCGGGTATCACCTGATCAATGACGAGCAATTTTCCGCCGTCCTTCATCGCGCGGCGGCAGTTCTTCAAGATAGAGACGGCGCGCTCGTCGTCCCAATCGTGGATGATGTGCTTCATCATGTAAGCGTCGCCGCCCTCCGGCACTGACGTGAAAAAGTCGCCGCCTCTCACTTCGCAGCGTTCGGCCAGATTCTCTTCCGTGACGCGACGGCGCGCGCCCTCGACGACCCCCGGCGCGTCGAAGAGGACACCCCGCACCTGCGCGTGCCTCTTCAGCACCGCGCTGAGAAGGCTCGCGTGCCCGCCGCCCACGTCAACGAGATTCTTAAAGTTAGAGAAATCATAACTCTCAAGCACCGCCGGCTCGACCACCTTCGTCAGGCAGGTCATTGACTCGTTAAAAGTCTGCGCCAGTTCAGGGTGGCCCGCGTAGTATTCCCAGACCGGCATGCCATAGACGTGATCGAAGGCGATCTCGCCCGTCTTGACGCTGTGGAGCAACTCGCCCCAAGCCTGATAATGTCCCTCGCCCAACTCCGATGCGACGAAGGCGCGCAGGCTGCCCGGCACGCCCGTCCGCAGCGTGGCCCCGACAGGCGTTAAATCGAAACGCCCTTCCTCGCGCTCGGCCAACACTCCAACGGACGCCAGCGCGCGCAGCACGCGACGAAGCGACGAAGCGTGCATCCCCGTCGCTTCGGCCAACTCAATGGCCGTCCGCGGCCTCTCGTACAGCAGGTCTGCGAGGCCGAGTTTGGCCGCGACGTAAATCGCACGGGATGTCCAAAAGCCGGAAACCATGCCAAGCATCGCGTCAACCGGCATCATCTCATCCGGCGTCATGTCATTCGGATTCATCATCTCCTCCACTTCTCTCAAATCAAAAATTTCGCATCCAACTCGTAACGCGCAAAGCATGAGCGAATTCAATCAGCGCGGGAAAATACCGGATCGAGACAGCGTCACATGAGACGATTGAGAAAAACATGCGCGACCGCTTGACTCTGTACCCAACTACAGGGTTTACAATACCTTTGAGTTCAAACGTTGAGTCGGCCTGCGGCATTCCCTGCGGCATTCAAGGAGTTGAGTTGATGATGAGGATAATGAACGGAGAGAAGCGAGAGGATGCGGGCAAGCGGCACGGCTCGCTGAAGATCGGCGAAGTGTCGAAGCTGAGCGGCGTCGGTGTCGAGGCTCTACGCTTTTACGAGAGGGGCGGGCTGCTCGGTCGCCCGGCGCGCACCGCGGGCGGCTATCGTGTCTTCGACGCGGAAGTGCTCGAACGCCTCGACTTTATCAAACGCGCGCAGGCGCTCGGATTCTCACTCGACGAAATCAGGCAGGTCATCGTCGAAAAGCACGCCGGCCAGAGTCCGTGCGCGGCTGTGCGAGAGATCGTGCGCCGCCGCCTGCATGAGTTGGACGAGCGCATGCGCGAACTGAAACGCTACCGGAAGGAACTCGCCGCGACGCTCGCCGTGTGGGACGAAGCGGGCGACGCGGAGGGGCACGTCTGCGGACTCATCGAAGGCTCGCACCTCGAACACGCCGCACCCACGACGAAGCGCCTCGCCCGGCGGGGCGTCGCCAAGAGAGCACGGAGGCGGTGACGAAAGGAAGTTGATGACGCGGTGACAAAAGCAATGACAAAAAATGAAGTGATTGATGCGAGCGACGGCGCACGAATCGAGTTAGCCATCACGGGCATGACGTGCGCGGCGTGCGTGCGTCGCATCGAGCGGCGTCTCTCGAAGCAGGCGGGCGTGCGGAGCGCGGGCGTTAATCTGGCGACTGCGCGCGCGACCGTTATGTATGACCCGGCGATGACGGGCGTGCGTGAGTTGACGGAAGCGGTGCGCGACACGGGCTACGGCGCGCACGAGTTGAAGGATGACGAGGATGAAGGCAGCGACGAAACGAAGGGCGTCGCTGCTGACGCGCACGCAGTCGAGCACAAGGAACTGCGAAGAAAATTCCTGATCGCCGCCGCGCTGTCGTTTCCCGTACTCGTCATCTCGATGTCGCACGGTCGCATCCCTTTCTTGAACTTCGCGGGCGTCAATTTCCTGCAACTCGCGCTGACGACGCCCGTCGTCATCTACTGCGGCGCGCACTTTTACAGGGGGGCGTGGGCCGCACTTCGCCATCGAGCGGCGGATATGAACACGCTCATCGCGCTCGGCACGGGCGCGGCTTATCTCTACTCGTTGGCGGCGACCGTCGCGCCGCAATTCTTCGCGACCGCGGCGGGGCATGACGCGCTGACGGAAGGCATGAATGAAACGATGCGCGCTCCGATTGTCCCCGTCTACTTCGAGGCGGCGGGCGTCATCATCGCGCTCGTTTTGCTGGGGCGCTTGCTCGAAGCACGCGCGAGGGGACGGACGGGCGACGCGATCCGGCGCTTGATGAGTTTGCAGGCGAAGACCGCTCGCGTGGTGCGCGGCGGGCGCGAACTGGACATCCCTTTGGGCGAGGTTGTGGCGGGCGATGTGGTCTTCGTCCGGCCCGGCGAGAAGATTCCGGTTGACGGGCGCATCGAGGAGGGCGCATCCGCAGTAGATGAATCAATGCTGACGGGCGAAAGTTTGCCCGTCGAAAAGAGTGTGGGCGATGAAGTTTTCGGCGCGACTCTCAACCGGACGGGCGCGTTCAAATTCAGGGCGACCAAAGTCGGCAGAGAGACGGCGCTCCGGCGAATCGTCAGGCTCGTGGAGGACGCGCAAGGCTCGAAAGCCCCCATCGCGCGCCTCGCCGACACGATCAGCGGCGTCTTCACTCCCATCGTCCTCTGCATCGCCGTCGCGACCTTCGTCGTCTGGTTCGTGGCCGCGCCCGGCGAAGCGAGATTCACGACGGCGCTCGTGCGTTTCGTCTCGGTGCTGATCATCGCCTGTCCCTGCGCGCTCGGCCTCGCGACGCCGACGGCGATCATGGTCGGCACGGGACGCGGCGCGGAGTACGGCGTGCTCATCAAGGGCGGCGAGAGTCTGGAAGCGGCGCACAAGCTCAACACC
>JBAVPI010000986.1:0-8267 GCA_049692915.1 Pyrinomonadaceae bacterium | reverse complement strand
TTAACCCGAGTCTTGAGTTGAAAAACGAAGGTCGTCACCCGTTGACGGGTCTGTAGAATGAAGTTGCGACACAACATCTACACCCGGAGGACGACGACCCTTGAGCAGCATAGAGTATCAGATGACCGAAATCTACTGCTTCGTTGACGATTATCTCAAAGCTCACCCAAAGCTGGCGCAGTGGCGACGTTCGCCTAACTCGCAGCCACACTTTACCGATGCCGAGGTGCTGACCATCGCCGTGCTGCAAAGCTCTTTCGGCTGCGCGACGCTGAAGAAGGCTTACAAGTTGGTGAGAGACAACTGGGGAGCGGCTTTCCCGCGCCTTGTTTCCTACAAACAATGGGTGGCCCGTCTGCACGCACTCGCGGGTGTGGTCGGGCAGTTGGTGCGTTCGGTCGCGCTCAGGCTTGAGGAAGCCGACAACTTTTACCTGATGGACTCCAAACCCATCCCCGTCTGCCATCCCATCCGGCACGGGCGGGTGCGTCTGTTGAGAGAAGACGGCGCGTCCTTCGGCAAGACCAGCAAGGGCTGGTTCTTCGGCTTCAAGTTGCATCTGCTGATAGCCGAACGCGGGCACATCCTCGGCGCGCTGTTGTCTCCGGCTAACTGGGACGACCGCGACCCGGCACTGGCTTTGTGCTCGGCGACCGACGGTGGAGCGGTGTTGGGAGACCTGGGCTACCGAGGAGATGACTGTGCCGCGTTGCTGATTGAAGAGGCAGAGGCGTTGATGTTGACGCCCGCCGATGGTGGGAGAGGACACAGCTTGCGGCGCGCTCTGTTGTCGAGCGTCAGAGAGCGCATTGAAACGACGCTCTCGCAGTTGTGGAGTCGGTTCGTAGATCGCGTGTTGAGCCGGTCGTGGACAGGGCTGTGGACGACCATCAAGTTGAAGATGTTGCACTACAACCTCGTTCATGCAGGTATGCTCTCGGTCTAATCAACTCAAGACTCGGGTTTACTTATGCTAAACTGCCGCCACGCTCTCTACCCGCGCGGACTCAGACGACGCGCGTGGTATCATTCTAGCTCTGCCGCGCGCAGCCGCCAGGTCGCAGTGCCGGGCTGGCGCGGCGCACAAGACTCGAACCGCCGCCTCCTCCGGCCGTGGGCAAGCGCAATGATCTACACAGACCCCCTTAGTCCGGCCGAGACCCAGAAGTTTCTGAGCGGGCTGTTTTCACTCGCGGACACGACTCTCGCCATAGAGGTGATGCGCTCGTGTAACCTGCGGTGCCCCGGCTGCTGGGTCGGCATCTCGCGCGACGACCTCTGGAGCGCGGCCAAGCACGAGGCCATCGGCGAAAGGCTGCTGCACGACGCCCTCGCAATGGGGCGCAGCCTCGGAATCACTAAGTTGAGTCTGCTTGGCGGCGAGCCGACGCTACATCCCAACCTGGACGGGATTATCAAGGGTGCCCGCGCCGCTGGCTACGAGCGCATCTCGGTGACGACGAACGGCGTCACCCCGCACGAAAGGCTCTACCGTGTGATTTCCGCGGGCATCACCAATATCTCCTTCAGCCTCGACGGCAGTACGCCGGAGATACATGACGCCCTCAGGCCTTCGCCGAACGGCAGAAGCACGTTTCCGGTCACCCTGCGGAACCTTGAGATGGCGGTCGCGCATTCCGTCCTGTTCGGCTATAGCGTGCGAACCAACCACACGATCTTTCTCGACAACATCCTCGACGCCGAGGATATGATCCGGCTGGCTCACGGCAAGGGTGTTCGGAGGGTGCGGCTCCACTTCTCGATGCCGAACGATCTGCCCGACGGTTCCGGTTACATAGACCCGCGGCTCTGGCTCCGCGTCTGCCATAGGATGGAGGTTCTCCGGAAAGATCTCGACATCGAGATAGCTGTACCGTTGGTTTACGGCACGTCGCAGGTCGCACAGGCCCGGAGCAAAAAGCCCTCTTACATAAACCTACAACCCGACGGTAATATCCTTTTGTGCGCGACGCACGCGCGGCTGCCCGACCCCGCGAGGAGGTCGTTCGCCTTCATCGAAGACGGGCTCCGCATCAGGCTGAATAAGAGATCAATCATCTTCGACGACGAGATCGGTGGCTCTTGCTGTAAGGGCGTTACGGAGTTGGTTCGCCACATGCCCCAGAAACTTCAGAGCGAGATCACGGAATGCGGCGGAATGGGCTGCGTGATTTTACATAGCCCTTTGGACGATAGGTAACATGGCGCCCGCTAAGCTGCGTCGCCAAGAATCGACCGTCAGCCGCGCCGGCCTTATTAACGGGAGAGTCCCATGCGCTGTAAAAGATCGGCATAGCGCGGGTCGGTGCGTAGCGGTTTAAACGCCGGGTACCATTTTACCGCCGGCAGCAGGCCGTTATGGCGGGCGAGGTCTTTGTACAGCCAATAGAAAGCCCGGTCTCTTTGGTTAAGCCCCGCGTAGACCGTTGCGATGTATAGCCCTGTGGTCTCCGTGGCACCATATGACTCCTCCAGCGTCTTGGCTACCGCACGCGCATCCGCCTCCCTGCCCGCGACGGCGTACCCGTAACCCAGGTAAGCGAGTGGGCGGCTTAACCCCTGCGGCCTGCCCGGCTCCTTAGATAACTCGACACCCTTCTCCAACTCGGCGAGCGCCTCGTCTTTTCGCCCTTGACTTAAATATCCTAAGCCTAGGAAGGAATGGGCCAGAGGGTAATTAGCATCCAGATCGACCATCTCCCGGCCTTGGCGGACAACGCCGTCGGCGTCGTCCATCCATAAATACACGATCGCAACGTTTTGGCTGATGGGGAGTGACAGGGGATCAAGTTCCTGAGCGAGCTTAATCTCAGCCATAGCGTCCTCCGGCCGCCCCATAGCACGCAGGTAAAGGCAGTACCACTGATGGACGGTCGGGTACTTAGGGCTCATTCTGATCGCGAGCTTATATTGCTTTTCAGCCTCGGCCCACTGCCACATATTGCCGTAGGCGTAACCCAGAGAGGCGTGCGCCTCTGCCAGTGAACCGTCGAGTTGAAGCGCCCGCTCAGCATAAGCTATCGCCTTTGGGAATGTGTCGTCGCTCGGGGTGCCGGCGTACTGCTCCAGCAGCACGTAGGTGTCGGCAAGCCCCGCGTAAGCCAAGGCGTAAGTAGGGTCTTTACCTACCGCTTGCTTAAACAGGTCTATGGCCTTATTCAGGTTCTCGGCGTTCCGACGCTTGTTCCAATAGTACCGCCCCTTCAAATACAACCTGTACGCCTCGGCATTCTCCGTGTCCTGCTTCGTCACCTGTTGTTCCTGCTCGCCGGACAACTTTAAGAGCAGCCGTTCAGACACCTCCCGCGCGATCTGTTGCTGCACCGAGAGGATTTCAGAAAGCTTGCTGACGTACTTCTCTCCCCACATCTCAGTGCCGCGCGCCGTGTCCAGCAAATCGACTTGTATCTCTAAAGTGTCGTCACGCAGTAAGAGCTTGCCGGTGAGAATCGCCTTGACCCCTAGTTCCTTGCCGATCTGTTGCAGCGGGATGTCTTTGCCTTTGTAATGGAAGGCCGTGGTGCGGGCGGTCACGCGCAGCGCCGGGATGCTCGTGAGTTTGTTGATGAGGGTGTCGCTGAGGCCGTCACTTAAAAACTCGCTCTCCTTGTTCCCGTCCGTGTTGACGAACGGCAGCACCGCAATCGAGTCGATGACGGCGGACTCTTCCCTGAAGTGTAAGCTGGCCCAGACGGCCGCGAGAACCAAGACGAGCAGGGCCGCTAAGACTGCGACTCTTAGGCGTGACCCTCTCCACGTCTCGCGGCGGGTTTGCACCTGCGGCGGGCTCATCGCTCCGGTGCCTGCGTGCGACGAGCTGGCTAAGGGTTTGGCGGTGCCAAGTTCTTGACGGCCTTCTCTATCCCCTGGGCGACATTACTGAAAGCCTCGTCTATGTTCGCCCAACTCGTGATGGCCTTGCCGTCCCGCGGCAGAGCCTGTAGCTTTCCGAAAGGCGCTCGCTTCCAGAGGCACGCGCGAAGAATCACGGGAATCACTCGCGCTTCGCCGCGGTCGTGCCGTTCAATGGCCCGCTGCATCTCGACCCCGTAGCAAAAGTCGGATGCCAGAAAATCCGCGCTGACCAGCAGCAGGATGACTTGGGCGGAATTGAGCCGCCGCTCGATCTCGGCTCGCCATTCGCTTCCCGCGTCAATCATGCGGTCGTCCCAACTACTTACTATACCGAGCCTCTGAAGGATGGCGAGCTGATCTTCAAGCTTTGCCTTTAACTCTTCGTCCTCATGCGCATATGAAAAGAATACCTCCGTCGCGGCATTCGTTTGGGCTACATCAGTCATCCCATGTCTCCCCGCAGATGCTTAAAACAGATTGATGAACGGCTGACGTGAAAAGGAGTTGCCTTCCCGAAAGGCGCAAACCCCAAGACCGAGGTGAAGAAATAGTGATATTCCGGTAATACTCAAAGTTCCAAGGCCTGTTCTTGGAGTGGCTACGCCGCTGATACGTGATTAGGCGTTGATGAACGCGTGGGACAAGGTCGCAAGGACTCGTCACGCAAATATGATTCCGGCACCGTGAAGCAACTACGGCGTTGCGCGCGTGATATGCAATCGCACGGCCTTGACCTCCTTCGCCGTGGGCGCGCGTTTTGCTCTTCCATACCGGTTGAGAGTGAGCCGCAACCTCACACGCCCGCCAGAGACCGCGCCCTGCGGCACGGGAACGGTGTACGTGCCGGCCGGGGCACCAGATCGAACCGCAAACGGCGAGATGACGCCCATCGGTTTGCCCTCCGTCGTCGTAAGCTCTATCTCCGCCCCGCGTTCAATGACACCGACTTTGATTTCGAGCCACGCCGCCTCGCCTTCGCCCAGGGCGTGCGGCAAAGTCAACGACACGATGCGTCCCGGCGGCGCAGCGGCGGTCTGCGCGAGGAGTGCGAAAGAGAGTAGGGCGGCGGCCAGCGTATTCATCGATATTACAACGCGCGGACTGACACGGCTTTGAGGACCGGGACCCTACGCGTGCGTCGGTGCGTCGGTAAGATGCGGATGTTTACGGAGGTGTTAGCCGTCGCCTCAAGACCATGGAATGCTTGCGGTGCCTTGGGCAGTGGGATGGAGAAGGTCGCATCCATGGCCATCCCCTCCATGCTCATCATCTTGCCGAAGAAGGCTATGGTGCCGGCGTAGTATGGGCTGTCGGCGCTGACCTCCGTCACGCCGGCCGGGGCGCCCACGACCACGTCGAACTCACGGTCAACGGAGGTCGTGTCGGGGTGCGGCACGGTGATTTCCGCAATCAGCGTCGCCGCTTGCGGTGACGTCAAGTGCTCCCTTATGGCCTCGGTCGGGACGGCGAGGGTGGCGGCGTTGTTCCGCACCACGCCTCTGATGGGCGGCCTCGCGCTCCTACGCATCAGGAGCCCTGCGCCCGGTGGGTTCACCACCTGCTCGCCGAAGCCGGGCTCGTAATCGTACTCGAACTTTTCGGTGCTGAGATAGTCCCCCGCTTGGCCATTAGTGATGTGGGTTCCGTTGCCATCCACGTAGAACAGGAACGGCTCTTTCGAGAGCGCATCTAGGTCGCCGCCGGAGGGCAGGTACGGCAGGCTGAGGCGCTTCTGCTTGCGCGTCCAGACATCCCACAGGCGATCCATGTTGGCGTGGTGCAGGAAGAAGGTCGGGTCAACCGGCGACAGGAAGTTCGTCATGTTGCCGTAAGGCCCAGGGTCGAGCGGCCCCACGCCGCCTATGTAGTTGTGAACCTTGTTGTGAGGCATGCCTTCGAGCACGGAGAAGGAGTTCCGCCCTGGCTGCGCGTTGTGCGAGGAGGTCTTCGAGCTGTTAAAGCTGAGCTGCATCACCGGGTTGTAGAAATCAGTCGGCAGCAGCCCCGCGAAGATGACGAAAGGTGAGACGTTGTAGGCCGTCTTCTCGTCCAGTTTCGGGTTGTCGCGTGTGAGGTAGCGAGAGCCGCAGGCGATCGCGTAAGCCATGTTGCCGGAGACGCCGCCCGCCGACTTAGGATCATAACCCGTGACGTCGTTCCACATGACGTCGAAGTTCGTGTAGCCGCGCGCGCTAAGCTGCGCGCGCTGGTCGGAAGTAAGACCGTTCCAGTAAGTGGTCAGCGCCGACTGAATGAAGGATGTGAAGACGGAGAGATTACGTGTGTACGGGGAGAATGCCTCGTTGTCCGGGTCCAGCACGCCATCGAACATGGCGTCAGGAATCTGAGGGAGCGTCGTCCAGTCCCAGTAGGGTATCGCAAAAGTAGGGTCGCCGCTCAGGTTGCGTATAGTCTGCTCGAAGTAGCCCAGGTAGCCACGGTGCCAGACGTAAAACCACCAGTTCCCGTGCGGGCAGTCCATGAGGTGGATGAAGGCGTTGCGGAACCAGTTCTGCGGGTTGTCCGCGGGGAGTTTGAGCATCGCCTCAACGCCCTTGGCATAGCTGGCAAGCGCCCTTTTTCCGGCGTCGCTCATGACGTTATATCGTGTGTTTTTTGCGGCACCCAGCGCGGTTAAGGTACCGAGCGGCGACACGGCCACGCCCACAGCTGCGGCGGTGGTAGCCTTTAGGAAGAGGCGGCGCGTAAATGCGGAATCTGTTTTAAGCATCTTTAGTCTTTCGCGGGAATGTGAGCGATGGCAGAGGGCGGCGATGTTCCAATTCGTTAGATTCCCGGTTACTAAATCATCTCCCGGTGCGGCTTGCCTAGGCGAAAATCGTAAGGAAAATAAATTCAGGCGTTGAGCTTGGCGGAGCCCCGGTAGACTGCACAGTGAAAATGAAGTGTTGACGTGAGGCTAAGGAAAACAGCCGCACGTCTTCGATCCGTGCAAGCGCGTGAAGGATATTGATAGTGCAATGTATTGTCAATAAATTTTTGCACCTGATGTAGTTGCTCAGCGATAATGTCCGCCTTAACTGCTCAGCGATTTTGTCCGCATACTCTTAGGTATGAGGACATTGACCTTGAGCAACAAACATCTGCGAAGAACCGAGATTCTAACCCAACTCATCTCAGCTAAGCTCTCTACCTCAGAGGCCGCCCAACTGCTTGGCCTGACTACTCGTCAAGTGCGTCGTCTCCGCCACCGCTTTATTACCGAAGGCGTCGAGTCGGTCGTGCACGCCAATACGGGGCGTGCGCCACAGAATCGCACTGACCCGCTTCTGATCGAGCGTCTGCGAGGGCTGGCGGGGTGTGACGGCATCTACCACGACTTCAACGTCTCGCACCTGTCTGAGTTGCTCGCTCGCCATCAAGAGATTCATCTGGCGCGCTCGACACTCTCGCGTCTGCTCTCCAGACATGGCATCCGCCCCTCTCCCGTCTCACGCCCTGAACTCAAGCGCACGCGCCGCCAGCGGCGCAGTCAAGAGGGAGCGATGTTACAGATTGACGGCTCACCCCATGATTGGCTCGAAGGTCGTGCCCCGCGCATGGCCCTCGTCGGAGCAATTGACGATGCGACGGGCAAGATCATCTCCGGGAGCTTTCGTCCCTCGGAAGATCAGGCTGGCTACCTCCTCATGCTGCGCTCAATCGCTCAAGCATATGGGCTGCCGCAATCGCTGTATCACGACCGCCATACGAGCTTGCGCTCTCCGAAAGAGCCAACACTTGAAGAAGAGCTTTTGGGCAAGCCTCCACAGAGTCAGGTGCAGCGGGTGATGCAGGAGCTTGGCATCTCGTCCATCGCGGCACTCTCTGCACAGGGCAAAGGCAGAGTCGAGCGGCTCTGGCGCACGCTCCAAGATCGGCTCATCAAGGAGATGCGCCTCTCCGAGATCAAGACCATCGGTGAGGCTAATGACTTTCTCCCTGCCTTTATCTCTGCCTACAACGCGCGCTTCTCTCAACCGGCAGATGATGAAGAACAGGCTTGGCGACCAATCCCCGCAGACTTCGACTTTGACTATCACTTCGCAACCCGCGTCGAACGACTAGTCAAACGTGACCACACCTTGCAGTGGCAGGGACAGTGCTTGCAGATCCTCCCAGAGAAAAGCAGCCCCAGCCTCGCTAATAAACGCATCTCGATGCATCAAACGCCGGAGGGTGCAATCAATCTGTATGCAGGGATGAGCCGCTTGAGCTATCGTGTCATTGAAACTAAGGAGAAACAGTCGCGGTCTGGCACACCCGTCATGCAAGCCACAGCAGATGATCCGCAGGCGAAGGCTGCCGCGCAGGCCAGAAGGCGCGGCTGGTTATTCACCACTCATCCATGAACTGGCTGCCGGACATTATCGCTGAGCAGCAAGCGGACATTTCCCCTGAGCAGTAACAGA
>JBAVPI010000985.1:0-13047 GCA_049692915.1 Pyrinomonadaceae bacterium | reverse complement strand
TCCGCGCACAAGACCAACTCGATCTGCAAAGCGGCGCGCACTGCTTCTTCACAAAGCCTGACGCCTTCGACGAAGACGAGTTCCCTGTGCTTCCCGTCGCGCACGGCACGCGCACGGATGGCGAGCGGGTTCCTGCGGCTGTTGATAATTTCCGTGCGCAACTTTTTATTCGTCTCCGACTTCAATCTCGGCCCAGACCGGCCAGTGATCCGACACGCTCAACCCGCGCCCTACTCCCCAACGCCGCACGCGCACGCCGCGCACGAAAATCCAGTCTGCATGAAGCCGCAAAAGTCCTGCATGCCACGTCGCCGTATTGGTCGGCATCGGCGTCATGTAACCGTGCGACTCAAGCAGGGCGCGCATCGCCGGACGCGACGCGCCGGAGAGCGTGTTGAAATCTCCGAGCAGCATCGTCGGCCCGGAACTGAAAGCACTGGCGGCGTCGAGCACTGCGCTGTGTTGATTCAACTGCTCATCAATTCCCGCGTGCGGGTCAATGTGTGAGTTGAAAACGTGCAAACGTTTCGAGCCGAGATGCACTGTCGCCGCGAGCGCAAGGCGCGGTCGCCAAGCGCATTCAGACCACGGCAACTCGACTCGTGCGGCGTCTTCAAGCGGCAAGCGGCTGAGAATCGCGACGCCCGTGTCGCCCTCTTCGCCGACGCGCAAAGGCTCTTCAAAATTCAGATACCACTGTTTGTCTCTGGGCGCTTCCTCGCGCGGCGTCGCCATCCCTGCGCGGACGTAATTCATCCGTAGCCCACGCGCCAACTCTTGCGCCACGTGATGCCCGCCCGCGCGCACCGTGCAGCGGTCGGCCTCCTGTAGAGCGATCAGGTCGGCGGGCGGCATGCGCGCTCCGTCGGACAGAGCACGCGCGGCTTTATATATGTTTTGTTCGATGAGGGCGTGTCGCCGTCCCGGTCGGCTGATCCCGGCGCGGCGTAAAAGGCCGCCGGTGATGAGGTGCGAGCCGACCGCATAACGGATGTTGTAAGTCGCGACCACTAGTGTCGAGGGGGCGGATTCGCCTGCGTCGTTAGCGGCAAAAGTGCCTGCTTCAATCTCCGGCTCGGCGAGCCTCGCGGGGCTTGTGTCGGGTCGTACTTCAACGGGCAAGCGCATCACAACCTTTACGAGAGTCGCGCGGTCGTTGCACAATGCCGCCGCACCGCACAGGTGTCGAACGGGAGGGATTATAGATGAATCGCCGTGTTTTGGCCGCTGTTGACGATATGTTTTTCGTTTCCAAAATTCGCGGCACGGCTGAACAACTGAACATCACCGTCTACTTCGTCAAATCGGCGGACGCGGCCTTCGACACGGCCAAGGCGGACGTGCCCTCACTCATCATCCTCGACCTGCACTCGCAGCGCACCGATTCATTCACACTCGTCGCACGCTTAAAGGACGACGAACAGTTGCGGCACGTACCAGTCGTCGCCTTTTACTCGCACGTCCAGACGGAACTCCAACATCGCGCGCGTGAGGCGGGCGTTGACCACGTGATGCCGCGCTCTGCCTTCACCAAACGCTTACCGGAAATACTGCAAGGCGTATTTAAGTTTCCTGAACGCTGATTACTTTAACCTACCCGTTGCTAAACCTGAATGCGAGTTGTCGAGTGAACGCAAAAGGCGGCTGGCGTTTTCCGATGAAGACGCCAGCCGCTTTTGCTACACAGTCGTGAATGTTAAGCGACGCTCGCGGGCACTGTGACTTCATGCGGCGCGATGACTTCATGAATCGCCAGCACTTCGGCGACGAGACGTTCGTACTGTTCGAGCGTCAAAGATTGCGCGCCGTCGGAGAGCGCACGTTCCGGTTGGTTATGGACTTCGACGATGAGTCCGTCCGCGCCCGCCGCGACACCTGCGCGGGCCAGCGGCGTCACCATGTAGTTCTTGCCCGTGCCGTGCGAGGGGTCAACGACGACCGGCAAGTGTGAAATGCGGCGCACGGCGGGGATGGCCGCGAGGTCGAGCGTGTTGCGCGTGTGTTGCGCAAAGGTGCGGACGCCGCGCTCGCAGAGGATGACGTTGTAGTTACCCTCGGACATCACATACTCGGCGGCGAGAAGCCATTCGTCGAGCATGGCAGAGAGGCCGCGCTTGAGCAGTACAGGCAGATGCGAGCGTCCCGCGCGTCGGAGCAGGGAAAAGTTTTGCATGTTGCGCGCGCCGATCTGGAGCACGTCGCCGTAGCGTTCGACGAGATCAACGCTCTGTTCGTCAACCGCTTCGGTGATAATCTTCAGCCCGAAAGCCTCGCGCACTTCTGCGAGAATTTTTAGGCCCTCTTCTCCGAGACCCTGAAATGCGTAAGGTGAAGTGCGCGGCTTGAAAGCCCCGCCGCGAAAGAATCGCGCGCCGCTCTTGCGTACCGCCTCGGCGATGGCGAACGCCTGTTCGCGGCTCTCGACGGCGCAAGGCCCGGCGATAATCGCCAACTCGTCGCCGCCGATGGTCGCGTCGCCGATTTTGACGACGGTTTTTTCCGGCTTCAAATCGAGCGTCACGAGCTTGTAAGGCTTGCTGACGCGAATCGCCTCGGCGACTCCGGGAAGGTTCTCGAAGTTGGAGGCGTCAACCGAACCCTGATTGCCGGTGATGCCGATGGCGGTGCGTTGCGCTCCCGGCAGAGGGTGCGGGCGCAAATTCATTTCCGTGATGGCGCGCACCACATCCGCGATTTCGCGTTCGGTGGCGTCGGCTTTCATGACAATCAGCATTTAGATAACCTCTCTCCCCGGTCAATTCTCGCGCCGCCCGCATTTCCTGTTGCCAGCCGGCGACTCTTCCTCAAAACAAATATACGTCTGTCGGGCGGCAAAGGTATTGGAATAAAACTCCGCCCGTAGATTAGGTTCTTTACTACATCCGCTCCGGCACTTCGATGCCGAGCGTGTCGAGCGCCGCCGTCAACTGTCTCCGCGCGAAATCGGCGATCACGACGAGAATCGCGCGCCGCGTTTTGTCCTCCTCCGCGAGGATGCGATGACGATGATAGAAAAGGTTGAAGGCGCGTGCGAGTTGAAAGGCGTACTTCGCCATGTGCGCAGGCTCGGCCTGCGTCGTGGACTGTGCGATGGCTTCATCGAGACGCGCGGCCAGCGTCGTTAATGACCACAGTTCATCTCCCGCTTCGCCTTCAAAGACGGCATTGACGGCCAGTGCGTCAACACTTCCGGAAACGGAAGACGAGGCGATGAATTGGAGCGATTCCGCGACATCGGCTTCGCCGAGTTTGCGAAAGATGGAGTTGGCGCGGACGGCTGCATACTGGCAATACGGCCCGGTCTCGCCCTCGAACGAGAGCGCTTCGGCGAAATCGAAAACGATGACGGAATTGCGCGTCCACTTCAAGAGAAAGTAGCGCAATGCTCCGACGGCAATCGAGTGGGCCGTCGTGCGCCGCTCACCAGCTTCGAGTTCCGGGTGGCGCGTTTCCACTTCGCGGAGCGCGTTGGCTTCAAGCCGGTCAATCAAATCGTCGGCCTTGACGCCGAGTCCGCGCCGCCCGCTCATCTCGATAAAGGGACGCGTGCGGTCTTCATCCGTCAGTTCAAGTCCTAACTCTTCGCAAGCCGCGGGCGAGAGCGCCACCATCTCGTAAGACAGGTGGACGCTGGACGACTCGCCGACCTCCGGCGCAACCGACGCCACGCCACGGCGCACGACTTCCTGCGGATAAGATTGTCGCGAGTCAATGACGTTATAGACGGTCGCGCCGTCGCCGAAGTGCGGTGCGTTCGCCGAATCGGCGACGGGAGCGGGGCTGGTCATCCAGACCGTTCGCCCGTCCGCGTATGTGCGAAACGGACGGTAGTTGAAATCGAGGCTGAACTGACCGAGCTTCCAGAGTTGATAAGCGATGTCTTTGCCCGTGTAGGTAATCGTGCCGTTCGACCGGACGATCACCTTATTCGCCTCGTGCTCGTCGGTGCTCGCGTGTGTATCCATCGGCATCACCCAGCAACCGGCGGTGCGGCCTTCGGTGTCGAAACGAATCGCGCCGGACGTTTTCATCCGCTCGAAAGCCGGCTCCCAGAGAAAGCGCAGGACTTCCGACTCGCGCGGCAGCAGATCGTAGCGAATGCCGAGACGCTCCATCGTGTCGAGATGGCAATTGACGATGCGCGTGGCGACGTATTCGGCCAACTCGGATGTCGGGTTGTCGCCCGCTTCGAGCGCGTGCAGCGTCTCGACACGCAGGCGCAGACGCTCAGGGTCTTCCTTCGCCTCCGCATCGCCGTGGCGGTAAAAAAGACCGACGCGCGCGTACAAATCCCAGCAGTAATAATCGAAGGGCTGTTCGGACGTGAGCGACGAGTCGAGCGCGCGCACGTCTTCGAGCGACATCCGCTCGATGTGCATGAAGCCGACCACGACATCGGCCACTTGCACGCCTGTGTTGTCTATGTAGTTGTGCACCTCGACGCGCTCGCCGCCCGCGCGCAGGATTCGGACGAAGGTGTCGCCGAGCACGGAGTTGCGAACGTGGCCGATGTGCGCCGCTTTGTTGGGATTGACGCTCGTGTGCTCGACCATCCTCTTCGGTCGCGGGTCGTCGCCGTTCACGCTCACGCCCTCATCCGTCGTTTTAGGTGAAGTGTCCGAGAGAGAAGAGAGCAGGCGCGCGCGGTCGTAGAAGAGATTGAGATAGCCCGCGCCCGCCACTTCGACACGCGCCACTTCATCAATGCTTTCCATCTCGACGCGGAGTTCTTCCGCGATGGCGCGTGGATTACGCTTCTCGCCCGTGGTCTGCTTGATGCGCTTCGCCAACTCGAAGGCGAGCGGGAAAGCCAGATCGCCAAGCTCCGTGCGCGGCGGAATTTCCGCGGTCACTTGTTCAAGCGAGATGCCGAATTTACCGGCGACGGCAAGCCGCACGCGCTCGCGTATTTTTTCTTGCAGTGCAATGAGATTCAAAAGTTGTTGATTCCTTCAATCGCTTTGTCGGATGGGTTATGCGTTGAGCCATACACTGACAACACAACCTGCCGCGAGGGAATTGAAAGTATAGCGCAGCCGGTTAGCGTCGTGCTAATGGCCGACCGGCGGCTTGCTTGACACTGACGTGGCGCGCTCTGCTACCATCGTTTGGATTCGACGTAGAACTACTAAAGACCTTGTTTTTCGCGTGACGCGCTTGGCATGCACAGTCGTCGCGTGCGGCATGGTTTCGACTTTGAAGCCTCTGTTTTCGTCGCGACTTGATTCTTGATGAGGACGCTGTATTTCGATTGTTTCGCCGGGGCCAGCGGCGACATGCTACTCGGCGCGCTCGTGAACGCAGGGGCGGACGCGGGTGAGTTGGTCGCGCAACTCACTTTGCTGGACGTGTCCGGACACGAAGTCACGTTCGAGTCGGTTGATCGCTCCGGCATCAACGCGACGCATGCGCGCGTGAAGGTGGCGCACGAACATCATCACCGCCACCTCGCGGACATACACAAAATCATTAACGAGTCGCGTCTGAGCGTGAAGTTGAAAGATCGCGCCGCGCTCATCTTTACACGTCTGGCCGAAGCCGAGGCGCGCGTCCACAATGTTCCCATCGAGCGCATACATTTTCACGAGGTCGGAGCGCTCGACGCGATTGTGGACGTGGTCGGGGCGTGCATCGGTTTCGAGTTGCTCGGCGTCGAGAGATTCGTCTCGTCGCCGCTGCACGTAGGAAGCGGTACTGTTGAAATGGCGCACGGTCGTTTCCCCGTCCCGCCGCCCGCCGTCACCGAACTGCTGCGCGACGCTCCAATGTACGCGACAGACATCAAGGGCGAGTTGGTGACGCCGACGGGTGCGGCGATCATCAGTACGGTTTGCGAAGCCTACGGCCCACTCCCGCAGATGCGCGTCGAGCGGACGGGTTATGGTGCGGGGACGCGCGAGTACCCGAACTTTCCGAACGTGCTGCGCGTGATGATCGGGGAAGCAGATGAGATAGCAGCGTCGCCGCTGAACGACGAAAAACTCTACGTCGTCGAGACGAACGTTGACGACACGACGCCGCAAATCATCGGGCACGTGATGGAACAGGCTCTGGCGCGGGGCGCGCTCGACTGTTACCTGACGCCCGTGCAGATGAAGAAGAACAGGCCCGGCGTGCTGATTTCAATTCTCTGTCACCCGCGCGACCGCGAGATGATGCTCGAACTTTTGTTCGCCGAAACCACGACGCTCGGTGCGCGCAGTTATCAGGTCGAGCGTCGCGCGCTGGAGAGGCGAATCGTCACCGTCCAGACAGCGTACGGCCCGATTGATTTCAAGGTGGCGCTCGTGGATAAAAGGTTCGCCGGAGGCACGCCGGAGTACGAACAGTGTCGTGCGGCAGCCGTGAAGTCGAACGTGGCGCTGCGCGTGGTGGAAGCGGCGGCGAGAGCGGCTTTCGATAAGATGGGCGAGACTTAGAGGCTTAATTGATGGTAACCAAAACTTCTGTCTTGAGTGCTGGCGAAGAGAGCGGGATGCGCTCGCTCGATGCCGAAAAAATCGCGCGCGGCGTTCGTCTCATCCTCGAAGGCATCGGCGAAGACCCGGAGCGGCCCGGCTTACAGCGAACGCCCGTGCGCGTCGCCGAAATGTACGAAGAACTCACGGCGGGGATGCGCGAAGACCCCGCGCAGCACGTCGTCGCTTTGCCGGGTGACAAGCATGATGAGATGGTCATCGTCAAAGACATCCACTTCGCATCGCTCTGTGAACATCATCTCGCGCCGTTCGTCGGCAAGTGCCACATCGCTTACATTCCGAAAGGCGGGCGCATCGTCGGCCTCTCGAAACTGGCGCGACTCGTCGAGACGTTTGCGCGTCGCTTGCAAGTGCAGGAGCGACTCACTTCCGAGATTGCCGACACGCTACAGGACGGCCTCCAACCCGTCGGGGTGATGGTTGTGATGGAGGCGGAACACACCTGCATGACCATCCGCGGCGTCAACAAACCGGGCGCACAGACCATCACATCGGCCCTGCGTGGAGGATTCCGCAAAGACCCTCGCACGCGAAGCGAGGCCATGGCCTTGATTAAGGGTAGGGAGTAAGTTACAAAAAACGCGACGTGTTAAGTGTTCGCGTGCGACGCGTTCAAAGCGTTCTGTTCGTCGCACGTTGACCTTCACTCGTCACGGCTTTTAACCATGAACACTTTTTACATCACGACGCCGATCTATTACGCCAACAGTCTGCCGCACATGGGGCATCTATATACGACCGTCGTCGCCGACTGTCTGAGGCGCTATCAACGTCAGCGCGGCGCTGAGACATATTTTCTCACCGGCACGGACGAACACGGCCAGAACATCATGCGCTCGGCGGCGCGCAACGGTCTCGCCCCGAAAGCGCACGTTGATTACATCGTCGGCGAATTGAAAAAAATGTTCGGGGCTTTCGGCCTCGACGCGGAGCACGGCGGCTACGATATTTTCATGCGGACGAGCGAGCCTTTTCACTACGAGGGGGCGAGCGCGTTCTGGCGTGCGGCGGCTCGCGCCAAAACGCCGAAGGGCCGCGAGTGTATCTATAAAGGATTTTATGAAGGCTGGTTCTGCGCGCCGTGTGGGACGTTTAAGACCGACGAAGAACTGGCCCTACCCGAACGCGAAGGCGACGCGCCGTTGTGTCTGATTCATGAAGCGCCCGTGGATCGTGTCTCGGAAGAGAGCTACTTTTTCCGGCTCTCCGATTATGACGAAGCGTTGCTCGAACTTTTCACGTCGCGCCCTGATTTCGTCAGGCCGGAGGCGCGTCTCAATGAAGTCATCAGCATGACGCGCGGCGGCTTGCAGGACGTTTCCATCAGTCGGCTGAAGACTTCGGTGGACTGGGCCATCCCCGTGCCCGACGACCCGGAGCACACGATTTACATCTGGTTCGACGCCCTCATCAACTACATCACGGCGCTCGGATACGGACATGGCGACAGCGTGCGGCAGGGGGGCGAGAACCTGTTCAGCAAGTTCTGGCCGGGTACGCACCTGATCGGTAAAGACATCCTGCGGCAGCACGCGATTCTGTGGCCCGCGATGCTGATGGCGGTGGGCGTCGAGTTGCCGCGCGGCGTCATCGCGCACGGGATGTGGCTCGATCAGACGGGGCGCAAAGGGTCAAAGACGCTCGGCAACGCGCTCGAACTTCCAGTCCTCCTGCGACATTATCAGGTGGACGCGGTGCGATATTTTCTGCTGCGTGAAATGGCTTTTGGTCAGGACTCAAAAGTTGATTACGAAGTGATCCTCGAACGCGCCAACGCAGACCTCGCGAGCGGGTTCGGCAATTTGACGAGTCGCACGCTGACGATGATCGGCAAGTATTTCGACTGCGTTGTGCCTTCGCCCGATATATCGGACGACCGGCGTCTGCACGCGAAGCGCGTCGGCGTGGATTCGGATGCGATGGAGTTGGCGAGCAGTCTTGAGTTGGTGCGCGATCAGTTCGTACAGCATTTTGAGAATTACGCTTTTCACAGAGCGCTCGAATCCGTCTGGGGCATGATTGCGCGCGTTGATAAGTTTATCTCGGACGCGAAGCCTTGGGTCTTAGCCAAGAGCGACGAGCAACGCGAGACGCTGAGTGCGGTGCTTTACAGGTCTGCGGAAACGATTCGCTGGCTGGCGGTGCTGCTTCATCCGGTGATGCCCGGTGCGACGCGCTCTCTCTGGCGGCAGTTGAATCTGAGCGGGGACGTGGGCGAAATTGATCCGACGAAATTAACGTGGGGAGACTTGCGCCCCGGCTCGCGCATCGGCGAAGTGTCGGCGCTCTTCCCGCGCATTGATAAAGGAAAAATCATGGCGGAAATTGAGAAAGAGATCGAGTTGAAGAATGAAGCGAGTGCGGGGCAGACGGGTGTTGCCGCGACGCACGCCACTCAAGCCGATGCCGTAGCGGGCACTCCTGCGGCGGATGAAACAAAGCCCGCACAGCCTCCGATGCTTGGCGCGACCGAAGCCGAGGCCGTACCCGGCGCAACGGGACAGACGACGGAAGGGGTCGTGAGTTACATCCAGATAGACGACTTCGTAAAAGTGGAGATGCGCGTGGGCGAGATTCTGACGGCGGAGCGTGTGCCTAAAGCCGATAAGCTTTTGCGCTTCACGATTGATTTAGGCGAAGCCGCGCCGCGTCAAATTCTGGCAGGCATCGCGCAGTATTACGAGCCTGAAAATTTGATCGGGCGCAAGGTGGCGGTCGTCTCAAATTTGCAGCCGCGCAAGCTCCGCGGCTTCGAGTCGCAGGGGATGGTGCTCGCCGCATCCGTCGGAGAGGAAGGGCGGCCCGTGCTCGCCACCTTCACCGAAGACGTGCCGAACGGCGCGAGATTGAAATAGGGCGGGGCATGATGTGAGCGGCCAAGGGGCGGCTGCGAACCCGGTCGTCCCCAACTCACATCTCCAACCTCAAGCCTCACCGTATATGTTTGTAGATTCACATGCGCACATTGACGGAGAAGAATTTGACGCAGACCGCGACGACGTGGTGGCGCGTGCGCGTGCGGCCAGCGTGCGAGCGATTTTGAACGTCGGAACGGGCGACCCGCACAGCGGGACTCTCGAACGGGCGTTGGCGCTGACGGAAAAGTACGAGTGCGTCTATGCCGCGGTCGGTGTGCATCCGCATGACGCGCGCCTGTTTGACGAAGCGGCGGAGGCGCGTCTGCGCAAGCTGTTGACAGCCACGAGTCGCGTCATTGCTCTGGGCGAGATCGGTCTTGATTTCCATTACGACAATTCGCCGCGCGAAGTGCAGCGTGAAGTTTTCACACGCCAACTCAGACTTGCGCGTGATGCGGGCCTGCCCGTCATCATTCATTCGCGGGAAGCTGACGATGAGACGTTGGAGATTTTAAGTGCGGAATGGTCGGGCGCGTCGCGCGGTGGAATCATGCACTGCTTCGGCGGCGGGCGCGAGATGGCCGAGCGCGTCCTCGATCTCAATTTTATGATCTCGTTCGCCGGGAACGTGACGTTCAAAAAAGCGGAGGCTTTGCGTGAAGTGGCCCGCTTCGTCCCGCTCGAACGCTTGTTGATAGAGACCGACTGTCCCTTTCTCACGCCTGTTCCTTTCCGGGGACGACGCAATGAACCGGCTTACGTGGTCGAGACGGCGCGTTTCATGGCGGGGTTGCGTGACCTTGACGTGAAGGAATTTGGCCGTCTCACTTCAATGAATTTCGCGCGGTTTTTCAATCTTGAGTTGTCTTAAGAAAGAGCGGCAAGCCCAATTTTTAACCCCGATGAATTGACGCGAAGGGAAAATCAAACTTTCGCTGTCTGCGGGTTAATGTTATAAAGGCAAGGTCTGGCGAACGACGCAACCTCGTTGTTTCAAGCGGCGGCGTACGCGGGGCGCTCGACACTATCATTTCTTATGGCACAACAGAATTCATTCGATATCGTTTCGCAAGTTGACCGCGCGGAAATCGTCAACGCCCTAGACCAGACGATGAAAGAAGTCAAACAGCGTTTCGACTTCAAGGGCAGTAGCGCCGAGGTGCGACTCGAAGCCGAAGAACTCATCCTGACCGCTGAGGACGAGACGAAGTTGCGCAACATGAACGACATTCTCCAGCAGAAATTGGTGCGCAGGGGAGTGCCGCTCAAGGCGTTCAGCTACGGCAAGGCGGAGGCGGCATTGGGCGGAACACTGCGACAGCGCGTCGCCATCCAGCAGGGAATCCCTACGGATAAAGCCAAAGAGATCGTCAAGTTCATCAAGGACACGAAGGTCAAAGTGCAGTCCTCGATTCAAGGGGATGTGGTGCGCGTCACAGGGCGCGACCGGGACATTCTTCAAGAGATCATCGGCCAACTCAAAGCCAAAGATTTTGGCATCAACATGCAGTACACTAACTATCGCTCGCATTAGTAAAGCTTATCCCGCGAACGACGCCTGCGTTCAGGCTGTCAAAGTCTCCTGTCGCTTCAGAAATATGCAAACATCCGGCTACAGCGCTTCAATTGAAGACTCACATTTGACAGCGCGGGGCGTCTTCGGACTGATTGCGCCGGAACTCGCCCTCGTCGAGGCGGAGTTTGAGAGTCAGGCTCAGTCGAACATACAGGTTATCGCCAGCATCGGAGATTATCTGCGTTCTTCGGGCGGCAAGCGCGTCAGGCCCGCCCTCACGATTCTCTCGACCTACGCCGTCGGCGGCGACGGCTCAAGACAGAATGTGGTTCGCATGGCGACCGTGATGGAACTGCTCCACACGGCGACGCTCGTCCACGACGACATCATTGACAACGCAGAGACGCGGCGCAACCGTCCTTCCGTGAACAGTCGCTTCGGCAACCAAACGTCCGTGCTGATTGGCGACTGGCTCTACATGTCTGCCTTCGAGACGAGTTTGACGGAACGCTCGCTGCCCATCCTCGACATCTTAACGGCGGTCACGCGTCGGATGACCGAGGGCGAGTTGATGCAATTGATGCTGCTCGGCAGTACGGACATCACCGAGGAGCAATACTTCGACGTGCTCCGGCGCAAGACCGCGTATCTCTTCAGCGCCTGCTGCGAGATCGGCGCGATCCTCGCGGGGGGCGGCGAGACGGAACGCCGCGCGCTTCGCGAGTACGGGTTGAATCTCGGCACGGCGTTTCAACTCACCGACGACCTGCTCGATTTCACTTCGTTCGACAGCGTGCTGGGCAAGGCCGCAGGTGTTGACCTGCTCGAAGGCAAAGTGACGCTGCCTTTAATTTACTCTCTGGAAAAGAGGCCCGACGCGCGCGTCGCCGTGCAGAAGGTGATGCGTTCGGGCGATTACTCGGAAGTGTCGCGCGAAGAGCTTTTGTTCGTGGCGGAAGAGGCCGGGGCGCTGGAAACAACGCGTGCCCGCGCCGTCGAATTTGCCGAAGCCGCCAGAGACGCGCTTGACGCGCTCAAGCCTTCGCGCTACACGGACGCGCTTAACTCTCTGCCAGCCTTTATTCTCGAAAGGGAGACGTAGAAAACTGCTTGCGGCCTGTGGTTAAAATCAACTATGCCTGACGAAAACCTTCTCGCCACCCTTGAACAGAGTTTGCGACAGACGCGCGGGACGCGCTCGCGGCTCGCCTCGCGCCTCGCCGACCTCGAAGCCGAGGCCGAACGGCTGCGCACGGAGTTGAACGAGATGGACGCCATCGTCAGCCAGACCGAGTCGGCGATGTTCCGCATCATGTCTTCGATGTTCGTCGCACAAACGAGCGCCGCGCCGTCCGACGCGCAGATCGAAGCCGCTCTCAGGCAGGACAGCGCACGTCGGCAGTCAACCGCAAGCTTCGCGAGCGCGAGGCAGGGAAGCAGCGTCAATCCCCAACACAACATCCCGCCCGTCCGCGCCGACATCGAGCCGACAAGCGAACGCTTCTTCGACCGAACCATCCCGCAGGCGACCACGATGATGCTGCGCGAGGCAGGCGGCCCTCTCCACGTCAACGAGATTTATAACCGTCTGCTCGAAGGCGGTTTCAAATTTAATGGAAACAATCCCACCATCAGCATCGCCGTCTCGCTCAATCGCAACCAACGCTTCCGTAAAGTCGCACCGGGCACTTTCGATCTCGTGATTCGCGACGCCGCGCAGGCATCTTCGCTTTGACTCGTCCGCGAGCCTGTGAAGAAATCTCATCTCTCCAAAGTTCAAACGTAAGGTTGATGGACGTGTGTGCTAATGTCTCGGCGCAGCCGCGCCCGGACAATTTTTGTGAAAGAGGAGATAAGCATTACGAATGCGCGCGATGATTCTGGCAGCGGGCTACGGCACGCGCCTGTGGCCCTTGACGATTGACCGTGCCAAGCCCGCCATCCCTTTCATGGGACGCCCGCTCGTGGGTTACGTGGCCGAGTATCTCGCGGCTTACGGCTGTCGAGACGTGGTGGTCAATCTTCACCATCGCCCCGAATCCGTGAGGGAAGCTTTGGGCGACGGGAGCCGCTTCGGTGTGCGACTGCATTACGTCGAAGAGCCGACGATACTCGGAACAAGCGGCGCGCTCGACAATGCACGCGCGCTCCTCGACGGCGACACCTTCATCGTCATCAACGGTAAACTCGCCAC